>JALNVG010000014.1 GCA_023227685.1 Bacteroidaceae bacterium | reverse complement strand
TCACGAGCCGCTTCGTGAATATCATTTAATGATTGAATTTTAATTTCCATAATAATGATATTTTATGACTTTATTTTCCTAAAAACACAAATTTTCCACAACTTGCATACAGCATAAATAAGTATGGAGACGAAAATAATAGAAGCTCCAGATGGTACTTCCCAACGGTAAGACAGAAATAGTCCACCCAGACAAGAGATGAATCCGATGCCGATGGATAGCCATATCATTGTTTTGAAATGGTAGGTGAACAAGTTGGCTGTTATCTGTGGTATGGTCAGTAGTGAGATGGCGAGCATAACCCCAACCATTCGAAGGCAGGATACGATTGTCAGTGCGGCAAGCATAATAAGTATATATTCGAATAACGATACGTTTATACCTTGTGAGCGGGCGAATTCTCTATCGAATGCTATGCTGATGATGGGGTTGATATAGCGATAAAAAAAGAATATCAGGATTACTGCCAGTATGCCGAGCATAATAAGATCACTGCGCCCTATAGTGAGAATGTTTCCGAAAAGAAACGAGGTGAGGTCGGGTGTGAATCCGGTTGACAAGTAGCTGAATATGATACCTACGGCCATTCCAAAAGTCCAGAACAAAGCGATAGCTGAATCTTCGCGGACATCATTACGCTTGCTCAACCATTCGATGCCGAAGGCTGAAAAAACGGAAAAAATTGCAGCAGAAAGGATTGGTGATATACCGGCAAACAGGCCGATGCCGATACCCCCAAAAGAAGCATGGGTAATACCTCCGCTAATGAAAACCAGTCGGCGGGTTACGATGTAAGTACCGATAATGCCACAGGCAATGCTTGCAAGCAGACTACCCAATAAGGCATTTTGAAAAAATGTATAGGATAAAATATCCACTGTCCTTTGTTTGTTATTAATGATTTGTTGTCGGTTATTGCCGATTAATTCCGTTTCTTATTTTTCATTGATGAGCAGAAATACTTCATCTTTCATTGCGTCCGGCAGATTTATGCCTCGCAGTTGCAGACTGTGTACCCATCCGCCTATGTCCGTTTGCAGCATGGTATAGAGTATGCTACGAAATTCTTCTGTTTCTTCATCCGTATAGTCATTTGCAGCCTTCTTTTTGTATTTGTCCAATTCTTCGTCATCGTAATAAACGATTTCTTCTGACATTATATCAGCTATTGGACATTCTTCTCCGCAGCCGATACATTCTTCTTCATTGATTGTATCGCATGTAGTATTCTCTTCCGTTTGTTTTCGGACTGGTTCATTATCGCCAGTCATTGTTTGTCTCTTCACTTTTGTCTTTTGATTTTGACGATTTAAGACGAAGAAGAGTACAACGATAATGACTACCAGCAATATTAAAACAAATATCCACATATCTTTTTACGTTATCAATTCACAAAGTTACAGATTAATTTTCAAAATACCATTTTCCCTTTGTTTTTCTTTTAATGTATAACGTTTGAGTTCTCAGTATAGTTTTGACTTTCAGAAATGGTGAATCCCACGCCCATCAAGTCTCCCCAATAATTAGGGTAGGATTTTGAAACAACCTGGGGACTTGCAATTTTTATATTCCCGAATATCAATGAAGCCGGTGCAAAAGCCATTGCCATACGATGGTCTTCGTAGGTTTGTATTTCAGGATTACTGTTGGGTGTGCAACGTTCACCGTTCCAATATAGTACGTTATTGTTTTCTTCATGAAGGATAAATCCTAATTTCGCAAGTTCGGTTTTCAGAGCGGTTATTCTGTCTGTCTCTTTGATTTTCAGGCTTTCTAAACCAGTGAAGTGAAAATGCACATTCAGCAGACAACAAGTTACGACTAAGGTTTGTGCTAAGTCGGGAACGTCAGTAAAATCTTCTTCCAAATATTCGGGCACTGGGGTGTTATTCTTCTTAATATTGACACCTTCTTGTAGAAATTCAGTAGAAACGCCCAAACTGTTGAAGATATCAGCACATCTGCGGTCACCCTGATAGCTGTTCTGAAGGAGTCCCGGCAGTTCCATTATTGTTTTGGGTGAAGAGGAAAGAGCAACCAACTGATACCAGTAGGAAGCGGCAGTCCAATCACTCTCAACGGTAAATGGAATATCTTGGTAGGGCTGAGGTTTTACTGTGATGTTTTGAGGTGAAGTCCATGATACATCGGCACCGAATTCGTTCATAAGCCTTATAGTGAGGTCAATATACGGACGTGAAACAATTTCTCCTTCCAGTTGTAAGTGTAGGCCGTTATTCAGTATAGGGCCTATCATGAGTAAGGCGGAAATGTATTGTGAACTGATATTTCCGGTCAGTAATATATTATTATTTTCTTTCAAGTGTTGTTGTCCCCTGATGCGAAGTGGGGGGAATCCCTCTTTATTCATATATGTGATGTTTGCTCCCAATTGGCGAAGTGCATCAATAAGAATACCGATGGGGCGTTGCTGCATACGCTCTGTACCGGTGATAATGTGCTCGCCGGGCATTATGCTCAAATATGCTGTGAGGAAGCGCATGGCTGTACCCGCGGCTTTAATATCGATCGTCTCGCCCTTTTCAGTGAGCGCTTTAATCATCACTTTCGTGTCGTCGCAATCGGAGAGACGCTCTATCTCGTTTATACCTTGAGCCAAAGCATGAATAATCAATACACGATTACTTATACTCTTTGACGAAGGCAATTGTATTGCCGATTTGATGAGATTAGGTGGTGAAATTAAATAAAGCATCATCTTTTGTCGTTTGGTTTACAAATTGCAAAAATAAGTATTTTATCTGAATGCAGTTCTTTTTTATTCGCTTTATATGAGATTTTATTGTCTTCACCCGATTCTGTTAAATAATCGACAATAAAAACGAATGAAACTTAAAAGGGTTTTATAAAACGGATGGAATAAAAAAAACTCATATATCTATTTTATATTTGTATTCGTACTAATAACAATTTACTTATGAAGAAACAACTTTTATCTTTAGTCTTCGGACTAATTTCGGTTATAGCTATGTCGCAGGAACGACCGCTTTGGATGAGATATCCGACAATTTCTCCGGATGGAACGGCCATAGCTTTTACTTACCGTGGAGATATATTTACAGTATCTGTAAATGGAGGAAATGCATATCGCATTACTTCTAATTCAGCTTATGATACGAATCCGATATGGAGTCCCGATAGTAAAAAAATTCTTTTCGCATCTGATCGTATGGGTAGTCTGGATTTATTTATTGTAAATAAGGAAGGCGGTAATCCTACCCGCCTTACCACTTTCTCAGGAAAAGAAACGCCATTGGCTTTTGCGGATAACGATCATGTACTTTTTCTTTCTTATATTATGCCTTCAGCAGAAGATGCGGAATTTCCTTCAAGAACGTTTTGCCAGGTTTATGAAGTAGGTATTCAAGGAGGACGTCCGAAAATGTTTTCTTCTATGCCGATGGATTATATCTCTTTCAGCAAGAATGGCAAGCAATTGCTTTATACCGATAAAAAGGGTTATGAAGATCCTTGGCGCAAGCATGAACAAGCTTCTATCTCACGTAATGTATGGTCTTATACTCCGAGTACCGGCAAGTATGATCAACTAACACATTTCAAGGGCGAGGATAGAAATGCTGTTTGGGCTTCTGATCAGCAGTCATTTTATTATTTGAGTGAGCGGAATGGTTCTTTCAACGTTTTTAAGAAAAAAACGGGTGGGCAAGATACTCCTCAACAAATCACAAATTTTACTACAAATCCTGTCCGGTTTTTAAGTATTGCCGACAATCAGAAACTTTGTTTTGGTTACGATGGTGAAATTTATACCCTGAAACAGGGCGATAAACCACAGAAAGTCCAAATTCATATTTTGGCGGATACAAGCGATCGGCAACTGATTCGTGAGATCAAGACTAGCGGTGTTTCTGATATCGCCGTTTCGCCTAAGGGAGATGAAATTGCATTTATATTGCGAGGTGATGTTTATGTTACTTCTGTAGATTATAAGACAACTAAACATATTACTAATACGCCTGAACAGGAAAGAGATCTTAGTTTCTCTCCGGATGGTAAGAGCTTACTCTATTCATCGGAAAGAAATGGGTTGTGGCAGGTTTATCAGGCATCTATCGTTCGCAAGGATGAAAAACAGTTTACTTATGCAACGGATATTAAGGAAGAAAGGTTAACGAAGTCTGATAGCCCTTGTTTTCAGGCGACTTATAGTCCCGATGGTAAGGAGATAGCTTACTTGGAAAATAGGTCTACGATCAAAGTTATGAACTTGAAAAGTAGAGCGGTACGTACGATTATGGAAGGCAAATATGAATATTCATATATTGATGGCGACCAGTGGTATCAGTGGAGCCCCGATAGCAAGTGGATTCTTACTGAATATATAGGAATCGGTGGTTGGAATAATAGTGATGTTGCGCTTTTCAATGCTGATGGTAAGGGGAAAATGTATAATTTGACCGAAAGCGGTTATAGTGATACCGATCCCAAATGGGTACTGGACGGAAAGGCTATGATTTGGTCTAGTGACCGTGCCGGTTATCGTAATCATGGCAGTTGGGGGGCTGAGCAGGATGTGTATATCACGTTCTTCGATTCTGATGCTTATGATAAGTTTTTGATGAGTAAGGAAGATTTAGCCAGACTCGATGCAATAGAGAAGGATAAAAAAGACAAGGGAAAGGACAAGAAAAGTAAAAATGATAAGTCCGATAAATCAAAAGATTCCGATGAGGATAGTATAAAGGTTGTCGAACCTTTGAAATTTGATATTACTAATCATCGCGACCGCGTGGTCCGTCTGACCGTGAATTCATCTTTTCTTGGTGATTATGTACTGACTCCTAAAGGAGATAAGTTGTATTATTTGGCTACCTTTGAAAAAGATGCCGACTTGTGGGTGCATGACTTTAAGAAAGATAACACACATATTGTTTTGAAAAATGTGGGTGACGGTCATTTAATTATGGATAAGAAAGGTAATAATATTTTTATTTGTACACATGGTGCTATCAAGAAGATTGATCTTTCAAAGAAAGACAATGCAGCGGCTGCCAAGAATATTGATTTTGAGGCTGATTTGGATTATCGTCCTTACAAAGAACGGGCATACATGTTCGATCATATTTGGAGACAGATGAAAGATAAATTTTATCGAGTGGATATGAATGGTGTAAATTGGAAAAGTTACCGAAAGATATATGAAAAATTTCTTCCATATATCAACAATAATTATGATTTCACTGAGATGTTGAGTGAAATGCTTGGTGAATTAAATGCTTCACATACGGGTGCCCGTTATTATCCTTCCAATAAGGGTTTGTTGACGACAGCAGCTCTTGGTGTCTTTTACGATGATTCTTATCAGGGTGACGGTTTGCGGATAAAAGAGATATTGGATAAAGGTCCGTTTACGTTGACTCCGAACAAAGTGAAAGTGGGGTGTATTATTAATAAGATTGATGGACAAGAAATAAAGAAAGGAGAAGATTATTTTCCATTATTTGAAGGAAAAGTTGGCAAGAAAGTGTTGCTTTCCGTTTATAATCCTTCAACAAAGCAATATCTTGAAGCTACGGTGAAAGCTATCAGTTATAGTGCTCAGGTTGATTTATTGTATAAGCGATGGGTTGATCGTCGGAGAGCTACTGTTGATTCTTTGTCAGGCGGAAAGATTGGTTATGTACATATAAAAAGTATGGATAGTCAAAGTTTTAGAACAATGTATAGTGAGTTACTTGGCCGTTGCAGAAATAAAGAGGCAATGATTGTTGATGAACGTCATAATGGTGGAGGTTGGTTGCATGATGACGTGGCTACGTTGTTGAGTGGTAAGGAATATGTAAAGTATGTGCCGAGAGGTCAGTTTATCGGTAGTGATCCTTATAACAAATGGGTTAAACCGTCATGTATGTTGATTTGTGAAGACGATTACAGTAATGCGCATGGCACACCGTGGGTATATAAAACATTGGGCGTTGGTAAACTGATCGGTTCTCCTGTTCCCGGAACAATGACTGCCGTGTGGTGGGAAAGTCAGATAGATAAATCTGTTGTTTTTGGTATTCCCGAAGTGGGTTGTATTGATAATTCCGGTCATTATTTGGAAAATACCGAACTTGAACCGGATATCCTTATTTATAATGATCCCGCTTCTGTATTGAAAGGTGAGGATAAACAATTGGAGAAGGCTGTAAAAGTGATGATGAAGAAATAAAGAGTTGTGTTAGCAAAAAGGAAAATATTTTGTTTTAAATCAGTATTATAGTTATTTTTATATCTTTGTATAAATATGTCAAGATATAAAAATCTGATGAAAAACATTTTAATCATATTTTTCTTTTTGTTATTCAGCCGTTTGTCTGCCCGTAATATTTCGGTAACTCCCATACCAACAATAGGACAGCTTCCTGTAAGTGCCATTCATCGCGTGTTTCAAGATAACGAAGGTTATATGTGGTATGGAACGGTGAACGGTCTTTGTCGGGATGATGGGTATCAGGTGCAAGTTTTTCGTTCGGATATCAACACGCCCGGATTATTAAAGAATAACCTGGTTCAGTGTATTACAGAAGATAATGATAGGAAAATTTGGTTTGGTACGGACAATGGTGCCTATATACTTGACAAGAAGGATTACAGTATAACCCCATTGGATACTGTTCATTTAAAGGATAAAGGCATTTACCGAATATATTCAACTTCAGATGGATGCGTTTGGGTGTCTATCATGGGTCAATGCCTAAAATATGATATTCACGGGAAGTTGCTGAAATCATATCCTACACGTAATAGAGATGAGTCTACTTTTGTTCTCGGGTTCTGCGAAAGCAGGCAAGGAGATATATATTTGTCTTTTAATAATGGGCATCTTTATAATTATAATAAAAAGAAAGATTGTTTATGTTTGATATCTGTAAAGATGAGGCACTTGAATCCTACCATTATTATTCAGGATATTAAAGAAAATTATTTTTGGCTTGCTACTTGGGGAGATGGCATTGCCCGATTTGATCCTCATGCTTCAAGAGATTCAATACTCGTTTATCAGCCGATGCCTATCACATCAACGGGAAAGAAAGATGGAACGATTTTGTATATTGCTCAGGATGACACTTATCATTATTTGTGGGCAACGACACTTTGCGATTTAGTTGCTTATTCATCTAACAAAGGGGGACAGTTAAGCCAGACTGATGTTTCTTTTTTGTTTCCTGTTTCCAATCTTATGCTGAATGAAATAATTCGCGATCATTTTGGTAATATGTGGGTATCAGCTTTCGATCGACAGAGCTTTATTATCCATTTTAATGATAATTTCCCCAGATGTTATACCCTTCCGGCTTTACGACAAAGGGTTGATTATAATCCGGCCGTTATGTCTATTTCCGAATGCGGGGATAATATGGTTTGGTTATCACAGGAACGTTCCGGTGTTTTCCTTTATGATCTTGTTACTAATAAATTGTGTAGTTATAAGGATTCGCCGGCTACAAGAAATCTGTCTTTATCTTCTTCCAAAGAGATGGAAAAGGCTAATCTCCTTCATGGTGTTTGGGTGGTGCCGGAATATACTTTATCAGCTTATTGCTTGGTAAGAAAAAGCATGAATATATTAATAGCTGATAGTGTGAATTTAGTTGGAAAGGCTGTGTCCGGAAGTTTTATTAAGAAAGTTTTTGAGGATAAGTCCGATCGACTTTGGTTGGGTACAACCAACGGGCTTTATTGTTATGATACTCACACGAAGAAAATAAGTTCTATTAGTAGCTCGATAGGTATGGTGACAGCTATACGCGAATCTGATTCCGGCGAAATTTGGGTACTTACCGATAATAACGGCTTTTTCAGAATTAGTTCTGATGGAAAGCTGCATTCTTATTCTTCTGCGTTAAGTTTTTCTTCATTTGCATTTACAACCGATGGATATCTTTGGATGGGCACGGAAGATGGTGGGCTTTATCTTTTTAATCCACGGACAAACCAGCGTATTAATTATACGCTGGTTTGTGGCTTGAATGGTAATCAGATTAATCAACTCGTAGTAGATGAATTTAATCATTTATGGATTGATACTAATCAAAAATTGATAGAATTCAATGTACGTAACAAGTCTTTTTCTACTTATTATTTCAATACTGACAAGCCTCATTTGTTATCAAGGTTGATCCCCACCGCTGTTTGTGTGGGAGAAGACGGATATATATATTTTGGTGGTATACCGGGAATTTGTCGCGTTAAGCCTTCTAACCTTCTGGATAGAGAGTCCAGTCCTGTGAAAACATTAATAACAAATGTAAAGGTAATGGGCAATTCTATTATTTTTCTTCATAAAAACAACAAAAATAATTTGTTGCATATTGTGTTGCAACCCGGAACGCGTAATTTAGAAATAGATTTTTCGTCCTTGGATTATTTGAATGCCTCAAAGATAAGATACGCTTATCGTTTAAAGGGATTGGATAATGAATGGACATATACTTTGCCTGGATGTAACTATGCGCATTATAATCGGTTGCCGAAAGGTAATTATGTTTTCGAGGTCAAAGCTACTGATGCAAACGGATTGTGGAGTAATAAAATAACTAGTCTTCATATCTGTCGATTTCCGTATTTCTATGAAACCAGATGGGCTTACCTTATATATATAGTACTTGCTGCTGGTATTTTAATTGGGGCTGTATACGTCTTTATCCGGCACCAGAATAGAAAAAACGAAGAACTGTATTCTGATAGTAAGGAATTATTGAAGATGCGGAATTATTTAACTAATATTCCCGTATCGGATATAGAATATGAACAACTTGATGATTTGTTTATGAAAAAGATAATACAAGTGGTAGAAGATAATTTGTCCGAATCTGATTTTAATGTCGCTATGCTTGCTGAGAAAGTGAATATGTCGCGCTCAACGCTGACTCGTAAATTAAAAGATATTACCGGAAGAACGCCATTAGATTTTATTCGTCAGGTGAAGATGAAACATGCACGACAGATGCTTGAAGATAGGAATAAAACGATTTATGAGGTTGCTTTAATGATTGGCTATTTTGACCGGAAATACTTCACCTCCTGTTTCAAACAGGAATTTGGTATGACTCCCAGCGAATATCAAAAACATCTTAAATGAGATGAGATGTGATGAAAATTATCTGATTTAATCATTAACATTACTAACGCTTGAGCTTAGATTATGTATTTATTGTAACTTGATTTCTTTGGCCCCCGTACGGGGGCCATATGGTTTCCATACACGGGCTATATAGTTTCCGTACGAGGGCCGGAAAGACTTTGTACGGGGGCCGAAGAAATCAAGCAATAAATGGGGGTTAATTATAGAAGCGGACAAAACTAATAATGATGAAGTTTTGCTTAATGATGACGTAATCTCAATGCCATAAGTCTTAATATAAACATTGAAGCGTAAATAAAAGATTATTCAATCTGTTACTGCGGGGGCTAACTATTTTTTTATTTTCTGCTGTAGAAATAATAATAAATAATCTTTGCTTGATCAAATCAAGATTTTAATGTAAAAAACATCTTTGGTATGTTCTTTCTTTCAGTAAATATTAAAATCTCTTAAATACTAAGGGCGATATTCCTTTCATTTATGGGGTGTAAATGCGTCAAAAGATTTATTGTAGCTTATTATACCTCTTTTTGCTTTGTTTGCCCCCCTACTTTCTATTTTTAATTATTTTAATTTGCTTTATACTTAAGTAGGGCGTGTTCTTCTCAATTCTCGATTAAGTAGTTCTTATGTTAATCTTTAATTTAATAGTCATGAAGCATTTATTTTTATTGCTTACAATGTTAAGTGTTTCTTTGATGACTTTTGCACAACACAAAGTTATGGGAAAAGTCTCGGATCTTTCTGGCGAACCTATTATTGGTGCTAGTATTCTTATTAAAAACTCGACGGTAGGTACTATTACCGATCTTAATGGTAATTTTACGCTCAATGCATCCCCCAAGAGTACGTTGGTTGTTTCTTATGTTGGTTATATAACACAAGAAATTCCAATCACAGGTAAAAGCTCTTTGGTCATAAAACTAGCTGAAGATAACAAGACCTTGAATGAAGTTGTTGTTGTTGGTTACGGTACGCAACGAAAGGGTGATATTACCAGTTCTGTGGGTAGCGTAAGAGAAGACAATTTTATAAAAGGTGCCGTAAAGGATGTCGGGCAGTTGATTCAAGGTCAGGTTGCCGGTTTGTCGGTTATTAATTCAAGTGGTGATCCTACAAGTTCCACTTCTATTCTATTGCGTGGAAATACTACAATCCTAGGTGCCAGTACTAATCCTCTTATACTGATTGATGGAATTCCCGGTAGCTTTTCTACCGTTGCTCCCGAAGATATAGAATCGGTGGATGTATTGAAGGATGGTTCGGCCGCTGCTATTTACGGCTCACGCGGTACAAATGGTGTCATACTTATAACAACGAAGAAAGCAAAAGGCAATAAGATTAATCAGGTGGAATATAGTGCTTATGTAAGCACGTCATCTATTGCTAAGCGGTTGAAAATGTGTACAGCTGCTGATTATCGAAAACAAATAGATGAAGGTCTACGTGATGCTTCCTGGGATAAGGGCGATAATACCGATTGGCTGGATGAAATCACCCGTACACCTATAAGTCAGGTGCATAATCTTACTTTACGTGGAGGAAATACGGATACGAATTATATTGTAAACATCAATTATCGTGCCCTGCAGGGTATTATGAAACGCTCTGATGATAATGTTTTCAAAGGTCGTGCCGAGATCAATCATTATATGTTCGATAATAAATTAAAACTGAATTTTGGTATTTTAGGTAATCAAACGAAGTATACATCGACAAGTGAGGGTGGGAGCTTTAATACCTACACATATCGTCAGGCATTGATACAGAACCCTACGCAGCCGGTGAAGAATGAAGATGGTACTTGGTGTGAGAATACTAATATTTTCAATTATGATAATCCTGTTGCTCGTATTTACGAATGTGATGGTGATATGGATATTACAGAGTTGCGTTTTAATGGTAGTGCGACATTTAATCCAATTCATGATTTGACATTAAAGGCTTTGTTCTCTTATGACAAAAATCATAAGTATTGGGGCTATTATGAAACGAAAAATAACATATCTAATGTACGTGACAACAAGAATGGTTATGCAGCTGTTGGTGCTGATGTTGATCTGACTAAACTAATGGAACTTACTGCACAGTATCAAAAGACAATAGGTAAACATAGTTTTAGTGTATTGGGCGGTTATAGCTATCAAGGCACGGACTATAGTAATGAATATGAGCGAAATTACGATTTCCCTACGGATTTATATAGCTATAAGAACATTGGTGCAGGTAATGCCTTGAAAGAGGGTTTAGGTACGATGTATAGTTATGCTTTGAAGACAAATCTGATCAGTTTCTTTGGAAGATTCAATTATTCTTTTGACAATAAATATCTATTAATGGCCAGTTTGCGTTATGAGGAAGCCAGTCAGTTAGCTAGTACAAAGGAGCCTTGGGGAACATTCCCCTCCATTTCTTTGGGTTGGCGTATTACAGAAGAACCGTTTATGAAACATCAAAAGCTGTTCAATGATTTGAAACTCCGTGTTGGCTATGGTGTTACAGGCAGTCAGCCAAGCGATTCATTCTTAGGTATGTCTATTCTGAGCTATGGTGATTACTTCTATTATAACGGTTCATGGATTAGAACTTTGAGTCCTTCACAAAATGCAAACCCCAATTTGAAATGGGAAGAAAAACATGAAACAGATATAGGTTTGGATTTTTCTATGCTTGACGATCGTATCAGTGGAAGTCTTGATTATTATAACCGTGCGATTCATGGATTGTTGTATGATTATTCCGTTCCTTCTCCTCCTAATTTATATACGACAACACGTGCCAATGTAGGCAAGATGAGCAATAAAGGTTTTGAGGTCATGTTGAATTTTGTGCCGGTCAAAAATGATAAATTCACTTGGAATTCTACTGTCACGTATTCTACTAATAAGAATAAAATGATC
This sequence comes from Bacteroidaceae bacterium, assembly GCA_023227685.1. Lineage (GTDB taxonomy): Bacteria > Bacteroidota > Bacteroidia > Bacteroidales > Bacteroidaceae > JALNVG01. The sequence continues at coordinate 11,941 of JALNVG010000014.1, read as the reverse complement.
AGTCTTTCTAATGATTTATATCAGGCTTCATCAGATTATTTTGTTACAGGCTGGATTCAGGAACCAGTAAAGACGGAATCGCATATTGTGCGCATCGGTCATCCAATCGGCGAAATTTTTGGTTATAAAGTTGTTGATGTTGATGATAATGGGAAATGGATTTATGAGGATAAAGATGGCAACCATGTGGGTTATGATGATTTCTCTCATTCTTTTGAAGATAAAAAAGTATTGGGCAATGGTTTGCCTAAGTTTAATATAGGTTTCAATAATAATTTCCGTTATAAGAATTGGGATGCTTCCGTCACTATGCGTGGTGCTTTTGGCCAGAAAATTATCAATAGTGCCCGTATGTTTTATGAGAATCGTAGTCGTCAGGATTGGAATCGTCTGGAATCAGCATATAAAAAAGTCTTTGGAAAGGTTATTCTTTCATCAGAATGTGCCGAAGAATTCAATAGCTATTATATTGAAAACGGAGATTATTGGAAGATAGATAATATTACACTCGGTTACACGTTTAAAAATATTAAATGTAAATATATCAAGTCAGCCCGTGTTTATGCTTCAAGCAATAATACGTTCTGCATAACTGGCTATAAGGGTACTGACCCTGAAGTTTCCCTCTCCGGCCTAAACCCCGGTTATGATGATCGTGACCAATACCCTAATGTTCGTTCTTTTACGTTTGGTGCAAGTATTATATTCTAACATTTAACATTAAAATATCATGAAACTAAAAATATTTGTTCTTGGACTAATTGTCTCGGTTGTTTTCATGGGACAGTCTTGTACAAAATTGGAAGATACCAGCTATACTAGTATCCTTGCTGAACAGTTTAGCCCGACGGGCGACGATTTGGCTTCGCTGTTGGGCGCAGCTTATGTGCCTTGGCGGCAGACTTTCTTGTTGTGGAATGGTGTTGCCCGTGCGCAAATGCTTCCTTCCGATGAGGATGTGATTCCTGCGCGTCCCAATGGCTGGGTGGATGGTGGTGTTTATAAAAGAATGCATCAGCATAAGTGGACTACGGAGGATGATGTTCCTTTGGAGGCATGGAATCGTACGTATGTTGGCATTAATGCCTGTAATCGTGTGCTTTATCAGATAGAATCCGGGCAAATTGATATTGGTGATCAAAAGGATGCTGTTATCTCCGAATTAAAGGTGCTCCGTGCTTCCTATTATTATATTTTGGTTGATTTATTTGGCAATGTACCTCTGGTCACGAAGTTTGATGTAGAAGATGGTTATTTGCCCGAACAGTCTACGCGCCAAGAGGTTTATGAATTTATTATTGATGAAATTACTTCAAATATTGATAACTTGAAAGAAGATGTTAATACTGAGTACTATGGCCGTTTCAATAAATGGGCGGCCTATACACTTTTAGCTAAAATGTATTTGAATTCCGAAGTTTTTTCAAATGGTACACATAGTGATTATGATAAATGTATTGAAGCTTGCAATAAAGTAATAGAAAGTGGTAAATATGCCTTGGAATCGGAGCAAAGCAAAGTGTTTATTACAAAGAATGAAAATTCGTCCGAAATTATTTTCGCATTGCCTATAGACGCTGTTTATGTAAAAGATTGGAATGCTTTTGATTTTCATTGTTATTCTCTTGATCCGGCAAACCAGTCTACTTATAATTTTACTGAAACTCCGTGGGGCGGTGTTTGTTGCATCCCTCAGTATATTGATACTTTTGATCCAGATGATGAGCGTTTACAGAGTAGCTTTATTCAAGGTCAGCAATATAGTATAGATAGCGATTCTTTGAAGTGCACAATGGGTTCGATGATTGGTCAGCCATTGGCTTATATCAATGAAGTATCCAGTATTGATGCATCCCAAGAGGTTCATGGTTTTCGGTGGGGGAAATTTGAATATGCTATTGGCAGTACTAATGTTTTAAGTAATGACTTTCCTTTATTTCGTTATGCTGATGTCTTATTGATGAAGGCCGAAGCTTTGCTTCGTACAGGAGATGCTAATGATGCAGCGACTCTGGTTACGGAGGTCCGTAAGCGTAATTTCACGAATCATCCGGAAAAGGCTATAGTAACAGGGGAGCAATTAGAAGAAGGGAGTTGTTATGATTATGGCCGTAGGGATACAAGTAAAAAAACCGAAGAAGGTGGAGCTGATATCAAATATGGAAGGTTTTTGGACGAGTTAGGTTGGGAATTTACGCAAGAGGGACGTCGTCGGCAGGATATGGTTCGTTTCGGTGTATTTACAAGTAAATCGTGGTTTAGTCATGATGCGGATGGAGATAAAACTTATCTTAATTTATATCCTATTCCAAATGCTCAATTGTTGACCAATGCTAATTTGAAGCAGAATTCGGGCTATTGATTCTAAAATATGAATTGATTGTTGGGGATAGGAGAATTGTTCTTTCCCCCTGATATATATCGGATAAATTTTATTGTAATAAGATGAAAAAAACTATTTTAATTACTACAGTAGTTCTGATGATCTCTGTGGTGTCTTTTGCTCAAAATTATAAGGAAACTGATCAAGGAGTGACCGCTCATACACAGAGTATAAATATTGAAATATCCTTTTATAGTCCATCGATTGTTCGAGTATTGAAATATCCGGAGGGCATAAAGTGTAATAAGCAGAGTCTTTCGGTAATCATGAAACCGGAGCCGGTAGCATTAAATATTAGTACCGGAAAGGGAACGGTGTGTCTTTCTTCTGATAGCCTTTCGGTAGAGCTCAACCTACAGACCGGTCGAGTATTTTTTGCCAGTTCAAGTTCTAAGCCATTGTTTACCGAAAAAGATTATGGAACTCAGTTTATAACGATAAATGATGCCGGAAAGTCATCTTATGAAGTGCGTCAAGCTTTTATGCTTGATAAAGATGAGGTGATTTTTGGCCTTGGACAGCAGCAGAGAGGACGGATGAATCAGCGGGATCAAAAGTTGTTTTTGCGGAATACAAATACAAAGATTTGCATTCCTTTTATTCATTCAGTGAAAGGGTATGGGGTATTTTGGGATAATTATTCTCCAACAACTTTTATTGATAATCCACAGGAAATGTCGTTTGATAGTGAAGTGGGCGGTTGTAGTGATTATTATTTTATGTATGGGTATACAGCTGATGGTGTGATTGCTTGTATGCGAAATCTCACTGGTCAGGCGCCAATGTTTCCGTTGTGGACATTGGGGTTTTGGCAAAGTCGTGAACGTTATAAGAGTCAACAGGAATTACTTAATGTGTTACACAAATATCGTGAATTGAAAGTTCCTTTGGATGGTATCATTCAGGATTGGCAGTATTGGGGTCCCAATAAGAATTGGAATTCCATGAATTTTGATAATCCGAAATTTTCCGATCCTTTGGCCATGATTGCCGATGTGCATAAAAATCATGCTCATATTATGATTTCTATATGGCCCGATTTTGGTCCAGAAACCAAACAGTATCAGATCATGAGTTCCAAAGGAATGCTACTTAATTTTGATACTTGGCCACTCAATTCAGGGGTGAGGCCTTATGATCCTTTCAATCCCGAAGCCCGTGAAATTTATTGGAATTTTTTAAAGAAAGGGCTTGTAAATAAAGGTATTGATGCTTGGTGGCTTGATTCCACAGAGCCTGATCATTTGAATATTAAAGATGAAGATTTTGATCAACCGACTTATCTTGGCTCTTTTCGTCGTGTGCACAATGCCTATCCTCTGATGACTAATAAGGGCGTTTATGATCATCTTCGTCAAAACAGTAATGATAAACGTGTATTTTTAATGACTCGTTCGGCATTTGCCGGGCAGCAACATTATGGCTCGTCGTGCTGGAGCGGTGATTTGATTTCTAACTGGGATGTTTTTCGCAAGCAAATATCTGCAGGATTAAATTTTTCACTTTGTGGTATTCCTTATTGGAATACGGATATTGGTGGTTTTTTTGCCTGGCAATACGGAAATGATGTGAAGAATAAGGCTTATCAGGAATTATATGTGCGTTGGTTTGAATTTGGAACCTTTACACCGATCATGCGTTCTCACAATTCAAGTCCTGTGGCTGTGGAAATTTATCAATTCGGTAAAAAAGGTGATTGGGCTTTTGATGCTCAGGAGAAATTTATTAAATTACGTTATCGATTTTTACCATATATATATACGGAAGCTTGGAATATCACTCATCATTCCAGTAGTCTCTTTCGCCAGTTGATGATGGATTTTATTCATGACAAAAAGGTTTATAATATTGATGATGAGTATATGTTCGGTCATTCTATTTTGGTGAAAGTTATTACTGAGCCCATGTACGTCAAGAGTTCAGGCGAACATCATGAAAATTATAAGGAAGATTTCAGTACGGTGAGAATGACAAGTGTTTATTTGCCTGCAGGAGCAGATTGGTGGGATTTTTGGAATAATAAAAAAATATCTGGCGATCAGACAATAAAACGTGAAGTTCCTATTGATGTTACACCTTTATATATTAAGGCGGGCAGTATTGTTCCATTTGGTCCCGATGTTCAATATGCTGAAGAGAGAAATTGGGATAATCTTGAAATAAGGATTTATCCGGGGCATGATTGTGTATATACGTTTTATGAAGACCAAAATGATAATTATAATTACGAGAAAGGTGTTTATTCTACCATTACTTTCCATTGGAATGATATGAAGCGCCAATTGACGATTGATGCTTGCAAGGGTGTATTTCCTGAAATGTTGAAGATTAGGAATTTTAAAATCGTACTTGTGAATTCCGAATCCGGAATTGGTAATCAGCCTTTAAAGGCTGGTAAGATTATTTCTTATCGTGGAGTAAGAAAAGTTGTTAAATTTTGATTGCATTAAGTTTATTGTAGGTTGCGGGGGCTAGGGAAATAGCCCCCGCTGTTCGTATCTACTATTAGTCGGCTGTTTCGAAAGAAAGTGTATGGGGATAATCACTTTTTTGTATTTCTTCGGTGGAGATTAGAAATAGGTGTTATACCAATATTTTAGATTATTATATTGTGAAGAATATGCTGAAAAGCGATATTTAATATTTCTAATGATTTTACTTTCCATCTCTTCTTTTTCCTCAAAAAGAGCAAGGAGTTAAGTTGCTAAACTTAACTCCTTGCTACTAGCAGTCGGGGTGACTAGATTCGAACTAGCGACCCCACGCCCCCCAGACGCGTACTCTAAACCGAGCTGAGCTACACCCCGAAATGCGATTGCAAAGGTACAATTTTATTTCAAAACAGCAAATTTTGAAGCAAATTTTTTAGAGTCTTTGCCATGTCGTATTTTACGACATGCATTCTCTGTAGAAGTCGAGTGCTTCAAAAATAGTTTTTTTATCTGTGGTTTGATCAATGCTAATTTTTCCGATGTTTTTTAGTAAAGTAAAATTAACAATGCCTGCTGTGTTTTTCTTGTCATGCAGCATAAAGTTGTATAAACGGTCATATTCTTTGCAGTTGTAGGTGAATGTGCCATAATTATCTCTGATAAATCGGATGGTCTCGTGCATTTTGTCAGAAGGAAATCCCGTTTTTAAATGTGATAGGTAGAGCTCGCAAACGATTCCCCATGCTACGGCATAACCGTGAAGTATGGGGCGATTTTCCGCCAACGAAAGACTTTCGAAAGCATGTCCTATTGTATGACCAAAGTTGAGTGCCTTGCGGATGCTATGTTCTAGCGGATCTTGCTCAACAATATTTTCTTTGACTTGAATGGAGCTGCTGATGAGCTCTTTTAATTTGATATAGTCTATGCGGTTGGTGTCAAAGTTGATAAGTTCGGCCCAATGCTTGGTATTACTAATTAGTCCGTGTTTCAACATTTCGGCATAACCAGAGAAGACGTTTTGGTCGTTGAGTGTACGCAAGAAGTCTGTTTCGATAAGTACGCTGTTTGCAGTAGAAAAAACTCCGATTTCATTTTTTAATCCGTTAAAATTGATGCCTGTTTTTCCTCCTACCGAAGCATCAACCATTGACAGTAGTGTAGTTGGAATATTGATATAGTTGATGCCTCTTTTAAAAGAGGAGGCAGCGAAACCTCCCAAGTCGGTCACCATTCCGCCACCCAAATTGATAAGTAGCGAATGGCGTGTGGCTCCTTTGTCGCTTAGTGTTTGCCAAACGGAAGCAAGTGTTTTCAAATTTTTATTTGTATCGGTTGCACCGATGGTGATTTCTATTGCATCCTTTAAAATTGCTAATTCTGCTAGCTTTGGGAAGCAGAGCAGATGTGTTTGATCATCTGTCAAGATGAAAATTTTGTCATGTTGACACTTGTTTATAGCTTCTGCTAGGGCCTTTTCGAATTCTTCGCAGAGGATAATTTCTTGTTTACTCATGCTCTTTTGCTTTTTTCTATTGCAAAAGTAAAGAAAATATCTTTTTTTACTTACATTTGTTGCAATAAATAATAATATTGAATTATGAAAGCTTTATTGCCCGCTTTTTGTCGCCCTTTAGGATATGTTATTCTTGTGTTAGCATTGTTTATGCCATTTTTCCTTTTTATGAAAGGATTTGTGACTGATACCAATTTATTGTTTTATAAAGAATGTACGAAGTTGCTAATGATGATTGGTGCTATAATGATAATTTTCGCTTTGTCAAAGAATGAAGGACTGAAGATTGAACATATTCGAAATATATCGGTACGCAATGCCATATTTATTACCTTCTTGATTATTTTCGGAGGTATGCTTTGGCGTGTTTATAAAGGGGATATTCTGACTGTAGATACATCTTCTTTTCTTGTTTTTTTGATTGTGGATGTACTTTGTCAAGAATTTGGGATAAAGAAGGCAGAGTTAGAATTTTTTTTTAAAAAGAAGTAATGCGATTAAACCTTTGGTATTGTTTAGTGTCAAAAGAACAATTATTGTATTTTGATATTTAATTTTACCCACAAATGAAAAAACGATATCTTGGGATTGTGCTGGCGCTATTGATCGGCACTTTTACTTCTTTTGCTCAGAATAAGAGTATTACAGTTTCCGGGTTTGTAATTGAGAAAAATACACAGAGGCCTGTTGAACTAGCAGCTGTACAATTGCTTTCTTTTCCGGATAGTCTACAAGTGGCAGGTTCTACAACGCATGAAAACGGTCTGTTTCATTTGCAAAAAGTTAGTGCAGGAAAGTATCTGTTTAAAGTTTCTTTTTTGGGCTATCGGACTAAATATATTCCACTTGTTCTTACCAATGCTAAACCGCAAGTAAATATAGGAAATGTCTTGCTTTCTGATGATGCTATTTTATTGAAAGAAGCGGTTATAACGGCTCAGGCTCCGCAGGTGCAGGTGGTTGAAGATACCGTAGTTTTTAATTCTTCTGCTTTACGTACGCCCAACGGGGCTATGCTTGAAGAGTTGGTGAAGAAACTCCCGGGTGCTCGTATAGATGATAGTGGTACGTTAACAATCAACGGCAAAGAGGTGAAGAAGATTATGCTCAACGGCAAAGAGTTTTTTGGTGGGGATGTGAAGACCGGAATGCAAAATTTGCCGGCTAATATGATAGAAAAGTTGAAAACTTATGATAAGAAATCAGATTTGTCGCGTATTACCGGTATTGATGATGGTAATGAAGAAACCGTACTTGATTTGCAAGTAAAGAAGGGTATGAATCAGGGATGGTTTGGTAATTTGGATTTAGGTGCAGGTTCAAAGAGTCGTTATTCTAATCGTTTGATGATGAATCGTTTTGATAGTGGCTCACAGTTTTCTTTAATCGGTGGGGCTAATAATGTGAATAATCAAGAATTCTCTGGTGGTGGTGGCGGCGGGCCACGTTTTGGACAATCTAATGGCTTAACAGCTAATAAGATGGTCGGTGTCAATTTTGCTACTCAGAACAGTAAATTGGAAACTGGTGGTAGCGTACGCTTTAATTATTCGGATGCGGATATTTATTCTGTTAATTCTTCAGAACGATTTTTGGATAGTGGGAATTCGTATTTTAACTCAAATAACAAAAATAGAAATAAAAATACGGGCTTGAATGCAGATTTTCGCATGGAATGGAAGCCGGATACATTAACGAATATTATTTTTCGGCCCAATATTTCTTATAGTAAATCGAATAATCTGACTAATTCTTTATCAGGAACATTTAACGACGATCCATTAACTTTGGTTGAATCGCCTAATGATTATCTTGATTTTGATAATCTTGCAAATATTGTTGATTCTTTGAATCCTATTCGGGTAAATGGTATAAAAAAGTTGTCGCTATCTAAGGGCAATAGCTTTTCAACGGATGTTTCATTGCAGTTGAATCGGAAGCTGAATAATCGGGGAAGGAATATTACTTTTCGTGGGGAGTTTGGTTATGATAAAGATGAGAACAATCAGTATTCGCAATCAGTTACTCGCTATTACCAGACGACTAATGCCCCTGCTGATTCTATTTGGCAATATTATTCGCGTCCGGCGATGTCTCATAGCTATGCGGGTCAGCTAACTTATAGTGAACCATTGGCCAAGGCAGCATTTTTGCAGTTTAACTATAAATTGACATATACATATAATACAAGTGATAAGAGCACTTACGACTTGTTAGATTATCCTGATTGGAGGGTTTCTTCAAAATTGCCTAATGGATATCAATCAAATTTAGTAGATAGTTTAAGTAAAGATGCTAAATATGAGTCTTTTAATCATAATATGGCATTGGGTTTACTTTTTGTGCAAAAGAAGTATCGTTTGAGTTTGGGTTTGTCTTTTCAACCGCAAAATACAAAAATGTCTTATGTGAAAGATGATTATCAGATTGATACAACGAGAACAGTATTTAATATTGCTCCTGATATTGATTTTCGGGTACGCTTTTCAAAAGTTAGCCAATTGAGATTGAGGTATCGTGGAAAGAGTAGCCAACCGGATATGGAAAGTCTGTTGCCTATTACCGACAATTCGAATCCATTGAGTATCAGTAAGGGTAATCCTGGATTGAAGCCGTCTTTCACGCATTATATTTATGGGTTTTATAATACTTATAATGATAAATATCAGCGAAGCATAATGGCTCATTTTAGGGCTATGGTTACTCAAAATAGTATAGTTAATAGTACCGCTTATAATAATGAGACAGGTGGAGTTGTAACTCAACCCCAAAATATCAATGGCAATTGGTCTCTTTTTGGTATGTTTGGTTTTAATACAGCTTTGAAGAATAAAAAATTTACTGTAAATACTTTTACACGTACAAATTATACAAATCAGGTTGCTTTTTTATATGATAGTACAACAAAGTCGGATAAGAAGAATACTTCTACTGATTTGACTTTATCCGAAAACTTGAGTGGTACATATCGTAATAATTGGTTTGAGTTTAGCTTGAATGGATCTATTGATTATTCATCAGAACGAAATAAATTACGTCCGGCAAACGATCAGAAACCTTATACTTATGCTTATGGTGCTAGTACAAATATTTATTTACCTTGGAGTATGAGTCTAGCCACGAATATCACTAATAATTCCCGTAGGGGGTATAGTGATTCGAGTATGAACAAAAATGAATTGGTTTGGAATGCGCAACTTGCACAGTCTTTTTTGAAAGGATCGTTAACTTTGAGTTTTGAGATGAATGATATCTTGCATCAACAAAGTAATATTAGTCGTGCGCTGACGGCTAGTTTGCGTTCAACTTCAGAATATAATAGTATCAATAATTACTGTATGTTTCATCTTATCTACAAGCTGAATATATTTGGTAGTAAGGATGCCCGTCAACAAATGCGGGGACCTGGCCCTAGAGGTCTAGGTGGTCCTGGTGGCAGACGTTTTGGTGGTAGTCATAATCATCATCGTCCGTTTTAGTTGTTATAATACAGCTTTTCTTTGACTGTCTGTTTAAACAACAAAAGGCTTTGAACAATATTATTGTTCAAAGCCTTTTGTTGTTTAAAATAATTTGTTAATTTTGTTCCAATGATAGAATGGAGTTATATAGGTGCGCATATTACGGCAATAATTTTTGAAATTATTTACTTTGTAGCTGTTGTTGGTACAATTGCGGTTTTAATATTAGATAATCGTAATCCAGTCAAGACTTTGGCTTGGATTCTTGTGCTAATGTTTTTGCCGATAGTCGGATTGTTCTTTTACTTTTTTTTCGGAAGAAGCCAGCGTCATGTACGAATGATAAGCCGGAAGAGTTACAATCGTTTATTGAAAAGGCCTAAGGCCGAGTACTTGACTCAATATTGTGATGTTTTTCCTAAAGAATATAATCATTTAATTCATTTTTTTCGTTACACGAATCAATCTTTTCCTTTTGATGGTAATCGGGTGCAGGTATACACGAATGGGTATTCGCTTGTGCAGTCGCTAGTGTGCGAAATGCGGAAAGCGCGTGAGCATATTCATCTGGAATATTATATTTTTGAGGATGATTCAATAGGGCGTTTGATAAGAGATGTGTTGATAGAAAAGGCCCGTGAAGGAGTTGAGGTTCGTGTAATCTATGACGATGTGGGTTGTTGGCATGTTCCTAAAAGTTTTTTTGAAAAGATGATGGAGTGTGGTATTGAGGTTAGGTGCTTTTTAAAAGTTCGTTTTCCGTTATTTACCAGCAAAGTAAATTATCGTAATCATAGGAAAATTGTGGTAATCGATGGCTGTATAGGTTTTGTTGGAGGGTTTAATTTGGCCACACGATATGTGCGCGGTCTGTCATGGGGTATTTGGCGAGATACGCATGTCCTCCTTGAAGGGAAGGCTGTGCATGGTCTACAAACGGTTTTTTTGCTTGACTGGTATTTTGTTGATCGTACGTTGCTTACCGATTCTAAGTATTTTCCAAGGCTTGATAATTATGGTGATTCTCTAGTTCAAATTGTTACTAGTGAGCCTGTGGGTAAGTGGAAAGAACTTATGCAGGGCTTGACGATAGCTATTTCAAGTGCGAAAGATTATTTCTATATGCAGACTCCATATTTTCTACCGAGCGAAGAATTGCTTTCTTCGATGAAAAATGCAGCCTTAAGTGGTGTGGATGTAAGGCTGATGATACCAGAAAGGAGCGATAGTAGGTTGATTAATTTAGGTTCTCGATCATATTTGACTGATATTCTTGAAGCAGGTGTAAAGGTGTATTTTTATCAGAAAGGTTTTTTGCATTCAAAAATGATGGTATCGGATGATTTGTTATCCACAGTAGGTTCTACAAACTTGGATTTTCGTAGTTTTGAGCATAATTTTGAGGTGAATGCTTTTATTTATGATCCGAATTTGGCTTTAAAAATAAAAGAGATATTTCTTTTGGATCAGCGTGACAGTAAATCCATCTTTTTAAAGAACTGGATAAAGCGCTCAAAATGGGAGAAAGTTGTGGAATCTTTGGTAAGATTGATGTCTCCTTTATTATAAATCAGATGTCTGTTTTTCTTTTATCTGAAAAAAAGAGAAATTCACACTTCCATATATCCTCTTTTCCAAAAAATAGGGATTATTTTCAAAATTATTTTGTTTGCCATGTTCTAAGACAAATAATCCACTATCTTTCAATAATTTGTTTTTGAATATCAAGTCAGGAATTGTAGTAAGTTCCGGCAGATCATATGGCGGATCAGCAAATATAAAATCGTATTTTTCCTTGCAATGATTGATAAATCTGAAAGCATCTCCACGCAAAGGTATGCATTTGTCTGTTTTTAATTCTTTCAGATTCTGACGAATGAAAGCATGATGTACAGGGTCTTTTTCTATACTTATGACTCTTTCACAGCCATGTGAAAGCAATTCAAGACTGATACTGCCTGTGCCGGAGAATAGGTCAAGTGCTGTAATTCCTGATTCATAATCAAGGTATTTATTAAGCACATTAAATAAATTTTCCTTAGCAAAATCAGTGGTTGGTCGTGCTTTAAAGGTGTGTGGTATATTAAACCGTCTGCTTCTATAAATTCCACTTATTATCCGCATGTGTTTATGACTTGTAGATCTATAT
>JALNVG010000013.1 GCA_023227685.1 Bacteroidaceae bacterium | reverse complement strand
TTTCGGGAAATGTAGGTTCTTTCAAAATAGATTCAAGTATCCTGACGGTCTGCGGAAGATATTTGTTCAAGGAATAAAGTGACAAGTAAGAATGTTGTGCCGAACAACTTAATTCGAGCCAAGCTCCATAATAATCTAATTTTTCTGAAATTACAGAACCCATATATGTTTTCGTTCCTTCGCGTAGCATCCTGTTGGTTAGTAGTGCCTGAAGTTCCTTAAACTGATTCCATTTACCGCCGGAAATGATAATATCAATACGAACAACATCCTGTATGCCGGCATTAATGATATACAGAGGAACCCCATTGGGTAGATTTTTGCGTTGCGGAGTAATTAAATTAATATTTTTAAGTTCTTGGATGTCGGGTTGTTTGGTTCTTATTAACATAATAGTCTACTAATTAGCTTATACTTTATATGCAGAAACGAAGGAGAAAAAAAATCAGGAAAATCTATTTGGTCATATTAAAAAGAAAATCTTCTGCCCGTTTCAAATCATCAGGTGTATCAATACCTATTGTTTCAACTTCGGAGATACCGACTTTGATCTTATAACCATTTTCAAGCCATCGCAATTGTTCCAGCGATTCGGTCAGCTCCAAAGGCGATTGCGGAAGTGCGGTTATTTCTTTCAGCACATCTTTTCGGTATGCATAAAGACCTATATGTTTAAAATATACATGTCCACTCAACCAGTCGGATTTATCCGCATTTCGTGTGAATGGAATAATTGAACGGCTGAAGTAAAGAGCGTTATGATGCTTGTCAATGACAACTTTGGGCGTATTTATATTTTCGAGCAACTCAAAAGGAGTATTTGAATTAAAAGGTTTTACCAAAGTTGCAATCTGTGTTGATTTATCATCGAAACAAGTCTTCAATGTGATGAGTTGTGAGTGTTGGATAAATGGTTCGTCGCCTTGAATATTAATTACGACATCAAAATCCCCATCAATCTTAGTGCAGGCCTCATAGCAACGATCCGTCCCGCTTTTATGATGAGTAGATGTCATCACAACTTTACCGCCGAAAGCCTTGACAGCCTTCTCTATTCGTTCATCATCCGTGGCTACGTATGCATCGTCAAGTATGTCATACACTTGCCTGTAAACGCGCTCGATTACCGTTTTTCCTCCGAGCATAGCCAAAGGCTTACCGGGAAAACGAGTAGAAGCATATCGGGCGGGTATTATTCCTAAAAATTTCATGGATTACTTTTATTTATTATACAAATTATCCCAACCGGGATTTTCGGTGTTTTGATTCTGATTCTTTTTTGACGAGATACTATCACTTCCGCATGGATAGAAATTCTCGGGAATCTTGAATCTTTCATCCTGACTATAGCCCAGTGCCGGATCAGCATATACTTCTTTCATATACAATCCGTAAATCGGCAAAGCCAATGAGGCTCCCTGACCATAAAACATGGTATCGAAATGTATATCCCTATCTTCGCCTCCGACCCAGCATCCGGAAACAAGCGATGGAGTGAAGCCCATAAACCAACCATCGGAATTGCGATTGGTTGTTCCTGTTTTACCGCCCATATCTGCCGTGATATTGTAAACGCGGCGAATACGACCGCCTGTACCTTCATTTATAACTGCACGAAGCATTGTAATCATTTGATAAGAACTGCGGGCACTAATCACCTCTTCCAATTGGGGATTGAATGTAGAGATCACATTGCCGTCGCTATCTTCAATTCTTGTGACAAAAAGCGGTGCGGCACGGATACCTTTATCGGCAAATGCGGTGTAAGCACTTACCATCTCACCCACAGATATCTCACACGGGCCTAGACAAAGAGAAACAGTGGGATATATAGCCTGATTACGTATTCCGAAACTATGAAGCAAGCGTACGAATGCATAAGGATTAAGCTTACCCATCAGATAAGCGGAAACCCAGTTATCAGAATTGGCCAATCCCCACTTCAGCGTAACCATTTCGCCGTATCGTTTCTTCGAATCGTTACGCGGGCGCCAAGGAATTCCATTAGCATCAATAAGGGTTTGCTCTACATGTCTCATTTCGTCACACGGGGTAAATCCATTTTCCATAGCCAAAGCATATAAATAAGGTTTTATAGTCGAACCAACTTGCCGACGGCCATTCATAGCCATATCATATTGGAAATAATTGAAATTCGGTCCGCCTACATAAGCCTTGACCATACCTGTACGAGGATCCATAGACATAAATCCGGCACGTAGGAAAAACTTATAATAACGTATTGAATCCATCGGTGTCATGATGGTATCTTTAACGCCACGCCAAGTAAAGACAGACATCTGATGTGGAGTATTGAAAGCTTTCTTAATCTCCGATTCCGATGCTCCGGCCGATTTCATATCCCGATAACGATCAGTTCGCTGCATAGACCTTTGCATAATCATCTGGACATCACTTTGTGTCAACATATTGGTAAACGGCGCATTCTTTCGTCCTTTTTTTTCTTTAAAGAAAGCGGGTTGTAAATATTCACCCAAATGCTTCTCAACCGCATCTTCCGCATATTGCTGCATGTGGGAGTTGATGGTGGTATAAATTTTCAGGCCATCTGTATAAATATTATAGTGGGTACCGTCGCTCTTTGTGTTTTTATCGCACCAACCATACAATGGATTTGTTTTCCAATCAATGGAATCTTCATAATAATTTTGTCCCTGCCAACTTTGATAATTACTTTTTATAGGTTTATGAGCACTCATCATAAGACGCAGATATTCGCGAAAATAAGTAGCTAATCCATCTTTATGATCCACACGATGATAATCAAGTTTCATCGGGAGCAATTGCAAAGAATCACATTGTTCGCTGGTGATATAATCAGCCTTACGCATCTGATCCAAAACTACATTACGACGTTCACGCGAACGTTCGGGGAATCGGTTCGGATTGTAAAGCGACGGATTTTTGCACATACCAACCAATGTGGCAGCCTGCTCTATATTCAGTTCACTTGGTTTACAGCCGAAATATGTTCTAGAAGCCGTATTTATACCGACGGCATTGTTTAAAAAATCAAACTTATTAAGATACATGTTTAATATCTCCTCTTTGGTATAATATCTTTCGAGTTTGACGGCGATCACCCATTCGATAGGCTTTTGCAAAAGACGTTGAAGCGTATTGCTGGCCACTTTCTCGGTAAATAATTGTTTGGCAAGTTGCTGCGATAGCGTACTACCACCTCCGGCATGCTTCTGGTGAAAAATACCCCGCTTGATAAGAGCTCTGACCAATGCCTTGAGATCAATGCCCGAATGTTCTGTAAAGCGAACATCTTCGGTTGCGATTAGTGCCTTGATAATATGCGGTGAAAGTTCTTTATATGAGGTATACAACCGGTTCTCTTTACTATACGACCACGTACCAAGCACAACCCCATCTTCGGACAAGACTTGAGTTGCGAACTTGTAATTCGGATTTTCAAGTTCCTCAACAGGAGGCATATAGCCTATCCAACCTTTTGATATAGCATAAAATACGATACAAGAAAAAAGTATAAGAACTCCAAAAAGTATCCAAATTACGTGTATTAGCTTTTTTATCATCGTTTATCTATGATTGTGTGCGAATAAAATTTAGTTGCAAAGATAGAAAATCTTCCGGTTAAAGTTCAAGAACAAAACAAAAAACAATCTTTCTCAGATATATTTTTCTTAAAAATACATTTTTGTTTGTGAGTATCACCATTAATTCATACCTTTACACTCCGGAAAGTAAATATTAACAATATAAAGTTAAATGGAAAACAGAAGTTTCGTCACAATTTCCGGACACTCGAAAGAGAATATTCTCTACTTGATAGAGATGGCTAAACAATTTGAAAAGTGTACAAACCGCAACCTTCTGCAGGGAAAAATCGTAGCTACATTATTTTTTGAACCTTCAACCCGCACACGGCTTAGTTTTGAAACAGCGGCCAATCGCCTCGGAGCACGTGTTATCGGCTTTACCGATCCCAAAGTCACAAGTTCATCTAAAGGTGAATCACTGAAAGATACAATAATGATGGTCAGCAATTATGCCGATGTCATCGTGATGCGTCATTATCTGGAAGGAGCTGCAAAATATGCAAGCGAGATCACAAATACCCCTATTGTCAATGCTGGCGATGGAGCGCATCAACATCCTTCACAAACTCTGCTCGACCTTTATTCCATTTGGAAAACTCAAGGTACACTTGAAAATTTGAATATCGTGCTTGCCGGTGACTTGAAATACGGGCGTACCGTACATTCTCTGATTATGGCCATGCGCCATTTCAACCCTACCTTTCACTTTATAGCACCAAAGGAATTGGAGATGCCTGAAGAATATAAGCTCTATTGCCATGAGCATCATATTAAATATACCGAGCATACGGAATTTAATGAAAAGAGTATAGCCGATGCCGATATTATTTACATGACGCGTGTACAACGTGAGAGGTTTACGGATTTGATGGAATACGAAAAGATGAAAAATATCTATATTCTTCGCAATGAAATGTTGAACTGCACACGTCCTAATGTTCGTATTCTCCATCCGCTACCACGTGTTAATGAGATTAACTACGACGTAGACGATAATCCCAAAGCTTACTATTTTCAACAAGCTCAAAACGGACTATATGCCCGACAAGCTATCTTGTGCGACGTACTTGGTATCACTTTGAATGATGTAATTAATGATATGAAAGATAAAAGTTAAACACAGAATACAATGAGTGAAAATAAACAAGAACTACAAGTAGCCGCACTAAAAGACGGAACGGTTATCGACCATATTCCATGTGATAAATTATTTATGGTTGTTCAAATACTCGGACTAGAGGATATGACCAACAATATTACCATCGGTTTCAATCTTGATAGTAAGAAATTAGGGAAGAAAGGTATTATCAAGATTGCAAATAAATTCTTCAGCGATGATGAGATTAATCGAATATCTATAGTTGCTCCTCATTCGAAGCTTAATATTATCCGTGATTATGAAGTGATAGAGAAACGTGAAGTACAAATGCCGGATGTATTAGTTGGCATTGTTAAATGTATCAATCCCAAATGTATCACGAATAACGAACCGATGAAAACGATCTTTCATGTGGTTGACAAAGATAAATGTGTAGTGAGATGCCATTATTGCGACAAAGAACAGGTTCGCAATGAAATAAAAATTATTTGATAAAAAAAGGACAATGAAAACAAATTGGAAACCGGGTACCATGATCTATCCGCTGCCTGCCGTTTTAGTGAGTTGCGGTAACACAGAGAGCGAATATAATATTCTGACTGTAGCCTGGACCGGTACGATTTGCACCAATCCACCCATGTGTTATGTTTCCATACGCCCTGAGCGATACTCCTATCCCATCATCAAAAAAAATATGGAGTTCGTTATCAATCTGACAACGAAAGATATGGCTTATCCCACCGACTGGTGTGGTGTACGATCAGGCAAGGATCATCACAAATTTGAAGAAATGAAATTAACTCCCGGCAAATGCTCCATGGTTAGTGCCCCGTTGATTGAAGAATCACCATTATGTATCGAATGCAGAGTAAAAGAAATAATTTCTCTCGGTTCGCATGATATGTTCATTTCAGATGTTGTCAACGTTAGGGCTGATGATAAATATATCAATAAAGAAACAGGTAAATTTGAATTTACCGATGCTATTCCGCTGGTTTATGTGCATGGAGGATATTATGAATTAGGTAAAAAAATAGGTAAATTTGGATGGAGTGTGGAAAAGAAACCAAAATAAGTTTGATTTGTTTTTTTATTTTAAAATTATTTTCCTACTTCATTATTTTAGCCTAACTTTGCATTCATAATAGTACATTTGTTACCATAATAGCACATTATTAATTAACAGTAATACAGTTATTGAGCATGAAAAGAGACGATTTAATTTTCGACATCATCGAAAAAGAGCATCAACGCCAACTCAAAGGTATGGAGCTTATCGCATCAGAAAATTTTGTTAGTAAAGAAGTAATGGAGGCCATGGGTTCTTGCCTGACCAACAAATATGCTGAGGGTTATCCCGGTAAACGTTATTATGGCGGCTGCGAGGTAGTAGACCAAAGCGAACAAATTGCCATCGACCGTTTAAAAAAGATTTTCGGCGCCGAATGGGCTAATGTACAACCCCATTCAGGAGCACAAGCTAATGCAGCTGTCTTTTTAGCTGTACTGAACCCTGGAGACAAGTTTATGGGATTGAATTTATCTCAAGGCGGACACCTTTCTCACGGTTCAAAAGTAAACACTTCGGGTATTATATATACTCCTTGTGAATACAATTTAAAGAAAGAAACCGGTCGAGTTGATTATGATGAAATGGAGGAAATCGCATTACGCGAAAAACCGAAGATGATTATAGGCGGTGGCTCTGCATATTCTCGTGAATGGGATTACAAACGTATGCGCAAGATAGCCGACGAAGTTGGTGCCATTTTTATGGTTGATATGGCTCATCCGGCCGGACTAATTGCTGCAGGTCTTCTTGATAACCCATTGAAATATGCTCATATTGTTACTTCAACCACACATAAGACACTTCGTGGTCCGCGTGGAGGTGTCATCATGATAGGCAAAGATTTTCCTAATCCATGGGGAAAGAAAAACAATAAAGGTGAGATAAAAATGATGTCTCAATTGCTTGATTCTGCCGTATTCCCAGGCATTCAGGGTGGACCGTTGGAACATATCATTGCTGCAAAAGCTGTTGCTTTTGGTGAAATTCTACAACCGGAATTCAAGGAATATGCAAAACAAGTACAAACAAATGCTAAAGTTTTGGCTCAAGCATTAATGGATCGTGGTTTCAATATTGTATCCGGTGGAACGGATAATCATTCCATGCTAATCGATTTCCGCAGCAAATATCCGGATCTTACCGGTAAGGTTGCCGAGAAAGTATTAGTAGCCGCAGACATTACCGTCAACAAGAATATGGTTCCTTACGATACCCGTTCGGCATTCCAAACTTCAGGTGTTCGTTTAGGTACTCCGGCTATAACCACACGTGGAGCTAAAGAAGATTTGATGCCAATCATCGCTGAATTAATTGAAAAGGTTTTGTCGAATGTAGATAATGAAAGTGTTATCGCACAGGTTAAAGCAAAAGTCAACGAAATAATGAAGAATTATCCAATCTTTGCTTATTAGGTAAATAAACTTGGGCAATTTATTTTACTACAATTTATAGGAGAAGGATTTTATTATCCCTCTCCTATTTTTAATATATGATAATAGTTAAATATAAAAAATAACATCAATTCGTTCTACGATTTTTTTCAAATATCTTGCTATTTAAAGAAAAAAACACGACTTTAGCAAACAAATTTTTAATAAACCGAGATGTTAGAAGATACTAATACATCAAAAAGAATTCTTAAAACTATTGCTAAGGCTTTGGTTTTGATTTCAAAAGATGGCACTTGTTTGGAATCTGAAACAGATTATGATTTTTGGTTCCTACAGGAAAAGTATCTTAAAGGAAATAACATAAATGTTTTTCTCCCAACACGTATAAAATCTGATTTTATTGATCAGTTCAATCAGGTCATCGAAAACCATGAAAATACAATCTGGAACTTCGACTTTAGCAATGATAACCGTACCTATTCATTCATGTGCAGTATGTTTCCATATGATGATAATGTTTTGTGTCAGTTGACCGATATTACCAATCAACACAAAACATTGCGAAAGAGCCCGCAAATGATTCAAAGAGTGCGTAATATACAAAGACTGACACAAATTAATCTCTGGAGTTTCAATACTTGGGAAGATACTTTCTCTTTTTCAGGCCCTTTACTTAACACGGTATTAAAAAATGGGCAAAATAACTCTATAGACACATTCAAAAAAAATATACTGAGTAAAGATCTACCTATCTTTAATAAATTTGTAGATACACTACGGCAAAATGAATTATCAAAAGGTATTGTTATCAGATTACGCACCGAAAATGATATTTTACATTTGCATATTTTTGTCTTTCATAAGAAAAATACGAAAAGAGGCATTGAATACGAAGGGTTTACACAAAATGTATCTGACGCATATCGGAACGCATATAACATTAATGCCCTTACACTCGCTATTGACAGGGTAGATGAAGGCATCTTTGCCACTGACGAAAAAGGTTTTTTGGTTTTTGCCAATGAATACTATAGAAATTTGCACCATATAGCTCAAGAGTCTAATTTGAACAAATACCGCCTCTTTGATTTATATTACAACAACGGTTTATCTTCACAATGGGAAGAACATTTCAATAATACATTGTCAAAAGGTTCCGATCATTTTATTATTAATTACAGCTCACCTTTAAATCAAAGTCAACTACTATCATTCGAAATCAACCAGTTTGTTGTAAAGAATGAAATCGGTAAGAAAAACATTTGGTATTTTTCACACAACATTACCAATCAATTGAAATACAAGTCGACTTTCAAAACATTCACTAATGTTTTGAACTCTACGCTGGACAATTTACCTACTTCACTTGTCATAAAAGAGGTTGACCATAATTTTTGTTATTTCTATCGTAACAAGGAATCTTTTAACAGACAGAAAAATATCAATATAGATGAAAATGCTATCGGCAAAACCGACTTTGATTATTATTCCAAAGAGGTAGCTGAAAAATCAAAAGAAGAAGATCTTGAAATTGTTAAAACCGGGAAACCTTTAATGAAAATAGTAGAAGATAAAGATAAAAACGGTAACTTACTGATTCTTGATAAACGAAAATTCATTATCAAAGGTGACCAATATTCTTCACCGCTGCTTGTCATTATCGAATGGGATATCACGAAGCACGAGCTAATGAAGCGAGAATTAAAAAAAGCAAAAGAGGAAGCAGAAAAAGCCGACAAACTCAAATCTGCTTTCCTCGCCAATATGAGTCATGAAATTCGTACACCACTAAATGCCATCATGGGATTTTCGCAAATAATTTCAGAGACAGATAACAAAGAAGATCGTAAGAAATATTTCAAAATTATTGATACTAATAATAAACATCTACTCAATCTAATTAATGATATTCTTGATATATCAAAGATTGACGCCGGATTTATAGATTTCAAGGAAGAAGATGTAGATCTCAATCAATTGTGCCAAAATGTATATGATTCCTTTCGCTTAAGCATACCAAATGATATTGAATATTACTGCGAATGTCCCCAAAAAACAATTATCATCAAGTCGGACTTTAAACGGTTGTTACAAGTTTATACGAACATGGTGAGTAATGCACTTAAATTCACAAAGAGAGGTAGTGTACATATGGGTTATAAAAAAAAGGACGACTGCATTGAATTTTATGTAACCGATACGGGAATTGGCATTAGTTCGGAAAATCTAGAACATGTATTTGACCGTTTTCAGAAGTTTAATAGTTCTAATCCGGGTGCAGGTTTAGGCACTTCAATCAGTAAGACCATTATTGAGAAGTTAGGGGGAACAATTTCTGTAAAATCAAAGTTGGACAAGGGTTCGACATTCATTTTTACTCTACCTCTGCCTAAGACGCAATAGACAAGCTTAAGAAAAAAACTAAAAAAACGGAAATATTTTTTTTAGGAATCTTGTAATCGAGCAAAATAAGAAATATAACAAATATAACAAATATAACAAATGGAAGTGACATTAAGCAATGTAGGTAAAAGATATCCTGTGGGATATGCTCT
The DNA here is from genome assembly GCA_023227685.1 of Bacteroidaceae bacterium. Classification (GTDB taxonomy): domain Bacteria; phylum Bacteroidota; class Bacteroidia; order Bacteroidales; family Bacteroidaceae; genus JALNVG01. The sequence continues at coordinate 14,535 of JALNVG010000013.1, read as the reverse complement.
AAGTGGAGGTTTTATCAAAGGCTTTGCTCACTTAGGTATTATTCAAGCACTCTTGGAGCACGATATCAAACCAGACATTATATCCGGAGTAAGTGCGGGAGCTGTGGCGGGTGTGTTTTTTGCCGACGGCAAAGAGCCTTACAATATTGTTGAGCTATTTAAGGGGCATAAATTTCAGGACTTGACAAAATTTGTCGTACCAAAGAGAGGGCTTTTTGAATTAAACGAATTCATGGATTTTATTCGATCTAATTTAAAGACAAAGCGGTTGGAAGATTTGCCAATACCTTTGATTGTCACAGCAACAGACTTGGACCATTGCCGTTCGATACATTTTTATAAAGGAAATATTGCCGAAAGAGTAGCTGCTTCCTGCTGTATGCCAGTCATTTTTTCACCTGTTACCATTGATGGAACAAATTATGTGGATGGAGGTGTGATGCAGAACCTGCCGGTCTCCGTTATCCGAAGGATCTGTGAAAAGGTTGTTGCCATCAATGTAAGTCCGCTTATTGCCAGAGATTATAAGATGAATATGATGGGAATCGGCATACGATCATACAATATTATGTTTCGGGCCAATACATTTGTAGAAAAGGAAAAAAGCGATTTAGTTATTGAAGCCACAAATCTGGAGTCGTATAACAATACAGCATTGGATAAAGCAGAAGAAATTTTCAACAAGGGTTATTATGAGGCTTATAAAAAAATAGAACAACTGCTGTCTGAAAAACATACAATCTGGAAAGAAAAATAAAATTAACACCTACGATAAGCAATCTCATCAATTCTTGTTTATTAAGGGAATAACATTAAAGGATGAATAAAAAAGAAAAGATAATCATCTATCAAGTTTTGCCGAGATTATTCGGAAATGATAATGATAATTGTATATATAATGGCAGCTTAACCGAAAATGGCAGTGGGAAGATGTCTGATTTTACTTCTCAGACTCTGAAAGAAATTAAGAAACTGGGTATTACGCACATTTGGTATACCGGAATTATCGAACACGCCACCAAAGTAGATTTTCGCCGTTATAATATACGTCCCGATCATCCTGCATTGGTAAAAGGAAAGGCCGGATCACCATATGCCATCAAAGATTATTATGATGTTGACCCGGCATTGGCATCGGATATACCCGAAAGAATAAATGAATTCGATGACCTCGTAAGGCGTACCCATAAAGAAGGTATGAAAGTCATCTTTGATTTTGTGCCCAATCATGTAGCACGACAATACTCTTCGGACAGCCAACCGGAGGGTTCTTCCCAACTGGGTGCCAATGATGATCCGCAATTGTCGTTTAGTCCATATAACAATTTTTATTATATCCCGAATACGGAATTGGAAGGGCGGTTTGATATGAAAGACGGTGCACCCGAGCCCTACAAAGAAATTCCTGCTAAGGCAACGGGTAATAACCGTTTTGACGCATACCCTACCATTAATGATTGGTTTGAGACAGTCAAGCTCAATTATGGTATTGATTATATGAACGGTTGTACTTATCACTTCTCTCCAATTCCTGACACATGGATTAAGATGCTCGACATTCTTTTGTTTTGGGCATCCAAAGGCATTGATGGTTTTCGATGTGACATGGCCGAAATGGTTCCTGTGGAATTCTGGTCATGGGTCATCCCCAAAGTAAAAGAAAAACATCCTGACTTATTATTTATCGCCGAGATATATAATTTCGGAGAATATAAAAATTATATCCTCCGAGGTAAATTTGATTACATCTATGATAAAGTCGGATTATATGACACCCTTCGCGAGGTTATTTGTGGAAAACGATCGGCTAAAGATATCACCGGATGTTGGCAGAGCTTAAACGGCATTGAAGACAAGATGCTCAACTTCCTCGAAAACCATGATGAGCAGCGCATTGCTTCCGATTTTTTTGCCACAGATCCTCTGAAAGCTATTCCGGCTCTCATCGTTTCTGCATGTATGAACACAAATCCTTTCATGATTTATTTCGGGCAGGAATTTGGAGAAAGAGGCATGGATAAAGAGGGCTTCAGCGGACTGGACGGACGTACAACTATTTTCGATTTTTGGAGCATCACTACGATACGCCACTGGAGACACAATAATACTTACGATGGTAAATTGCTCACCGATCAACAAAGACATCTTTATGGACTTTATTGTAAAATACTTAATCTTTGTAATGATGAAGCAGCTCTGTCACAAGGTTCGTTTTTTGATTTGATGTATGCTAATCTCAACGGCTGGAAATTCAATGCAGACAAGCTGTTTGTCTTTTTTAGAAAATATCGCAATGAATTACTGCTGATCATTGCGAATTTTGACGACCAGCCCGTTGATATTGCCATAAATATTCCATCACATGCCTTTGACTTCTTACAAATACCGCAAATCTATAGTATCGCGGTAAAAGATTTGCTCACTGATGAGGAAGAAGTCGTTTGTCTGCTCCCCTATCATGCCCTTGATACACATGTAAAAGCTAATGGCGGGAAGATCCTTAAATTCAAGATTTAAAATGAACAATAAAAGCAAAAAGAATGTGTTATAAGTAGATATAAGTCCTTTATTGTGAAGTATAGAGGAAGGTTGGTTTATACGATTAGTTACGGTCGTTTCCATTAAGGGGAACGATCGTTTCCTATATAGGGAACAGTAGTTTCTACATAAAGAAACCATAATTCCAATGCATGGAAATTACAGTTTCCTAATAAGAGAAACTACATAGTCTATTCATTAGCAAGATAAATACCAGTGAAAAACTCTACCGGTCGGTTTACAGAAAAAAGGGAAGCGAAATTATATATGATGATAACATCACAGAATATTATAGCAAGAGGGTATGTCAGCTTTTTTTTGACATACCCTCTTGTTATATAATAATTACTTTATCTCAAGGCTTTTTTCTAAGCACTACGGCCGAACGAGCCGGAATATATAATTTCAACCACTCTTTGTTATCTTTCTCATAAAGAGGATCAAAATTAGTGAAATGAACCATCGTATCATCAGTAAGGCCTTTACCACCGAATTTTACATCATCCGTATTTAATATAACCTCATAAGCACCTTTCTGTACAAGAAATCCATAATCAACAAAAGAACGTGTAGGGTTAAAATTAAAAACAAACACCAGATCATCACGCATATATGCTAATACTTGATCGTTGTCATTATGCCAAATTTCTTGTACCGGTGTAGCCCGTATACCCTTTTCGCTTTTAATAACATCAAGCATCGCCTTATCAAAATCTCCAAGGTACTGATAACAAAGATTATTGTTATCGGCTAAATCCCATTGGCGACGAGCATACTTATACGACCAATTGTTACCTTCTCGCGGAAAATCGATCCATTCGGGATGACCGAACTCATTTCCCATGAAATTAAGATAACCACCATTCATCGTAGTTGAAGTAACCAGACGAATCATTTTGTGTAAAGCCAGTCCGCGTTGCACGATATAGTTTTCATCCCCCTTTTGCATATGCCAATACATATCAGCATCTATCAACCAGAAAATAATCGTCTTATCGCCAACTAAAGCCTGATCGTGACTCTCAGCATAAGAAATGGTTTTTTCTTCTTTTCTGCGGTTTGTCATCTCCCAGAAAATACCGGAAGGTTTCCAATCTTCATCAATTCTCTCCTTGATGGTTTTAATCCAGAAATCCGGTATATTCATTGCCATACGATAATCAAAGCCATAGCCATCGTTTTCAAAGCTATTAGCTAATCCTGGCATGCCCGAAACATCTTCGGCAATGGTAATAGCATTCTCGTTAACCTGATGAATCAGCCTATTGGCCAACATCAGATAACAGATGGCATCATCGTCTTCCATGCCATTAAAGTATGCATTATAATTATTGAAAACATCACCTATACCATGGCTAAGATACAACATTGAGGTTACACCATCAAAACGGAAGCCATCAAAATGATATTCATCGAGCCAATATTTACAATTGGACAATAAGAAATGAATCACTTCGTTTTTACTATAATCAAAGCAAAGAGAATCCCATGACGGATGTTCACGGCGTGCACCCGGATAAAAATACTGATTCGGGTCACCGGCAAAATTGGCCAGACCTTCCACCTCATTCTTTACGGAATGAGAATGAACAATATCCATAATAACCGTCAGCCCCATGCTATGGGCGGCATCAATTAATTCTTTAAGTTCATCAGGTGTACCGAAACGAGAGGATGCAGCAAAAAGGCTGGATACATGGTAACCAAAACTTCCATAATACGGATGTTCCTGTATAGCCATGATTTGAATACAATTATATCCATCTTTGACAATACGTGGCAACACTAATTCGCGGAATTCTTTATAGGTACCTATCTTCTCTTCTTTTTGAGCCATACCGATATGACACTCGTATATGAGCAACGGATTTATACATGGCTTAAAATTCTTTGTCTTAAATTCGTACGGTTTCTCGGGATTCCATACTTGTGCAGAAAAAATAGCTGTCTTTTCGTCTTGCACCACCCGGGTAGCCCATGCGGGAATGCGTTCGCCTTCGCCACCGTTCCAATGAATCTTCAGTTTGTATAAATCTTCATGATGAATGGCGTCAAGGGGCAACGTGATCTCCCAGATGCCATTTTTCAACGCGCTGAGTTTAAATTCACTTTTCTCCTGCCAATCATTAAAAGTACCGATCAAGTATATTTCAGTAGCGTTAGGGGCCCATTCGCGGAACGTCCAATTCTTATTTGTTTTGTGCAATCCGAAAAACAAATATCCAGTGGCAAAGTCGGACAGTGTTTCATGGTCCTCTTTTACAAGCTCGGCTTCTTTATCCAAAGAATGTTGGTGACGTCCGCTGATTGCCTCTGCAAAAGGTTCGAGCAAAGAGTCGTTTTTTATAATTCCAAAAGTATCTTTCATTATATTCAATATAAGTTATGTTAAGCTTTTACTTTAATGATAATTTTCTTTACACCAAGAGTTGATATACCTGGTGCATGACCATCTTGAGGAAAGAAGATAGCAAACATACCGGGTTTTACCGTCAAGTAACTATCTGCTGCTCCCTCAAAAAAAGAAATATCTTTTGCCGCATTGTATACTGCATCAACTGGTTTGCAATCAACCATAGGAGTGTAGCCCATTACTTCAGTAGCCGACAGAGGTATCTGAATGTCTATAAAATCTTTATGAGTCTCCAGCTTTGCTTCTGCCTTAGTTTTTGGCATCGTTTGGGCTACGTTTACTAAAAGGTTTTTTCCCTTCAATTCGGTTTTTCCAATCTCCAGCAACTCAAGATCATGAGAGCGAAGAAATTCGATTGCTTCTGCAAACAATGAATTTATTGATACATACTTCTCTAAGTTTTCCAGTTTATCTATTATCATAATAAAAGTATTTATTCGTAATTGTCAATAGTGAAATTTATAAAATCGGCAAACGGCTTAAATTGACGAAACACTTCTTCAACCCTATCCAATACATCGGGAGCGGTAAAGAAATCATCTTTTACAGAATAAGCGCACGAAAATTCTTTGCATTTCAAATAATCCATATATTTAAAATCCTTTGGAAAACCTTTAGGAGCGGTTTTCAGAAATTCATATCCTATAATAGGAAAATAGTTTTTAAAGGAAGGGTTATCAACTATAGATATATACTCATCTATATTATCATAAACGGTTTGTCTTACGGCCCTTAAAATGTTTGAAGGCAACTCGTAACTACCGCCCGCAAGCATACATTGCCCCGGCTGAATATGAACATAATAACCGGCATGACTGGATTTTTTCCCTTTCGGATTGATATAACCACCGATATGTGTTTTGAAAGGTGACTTATCTGTAGAAAAACGAACATCACGATAAATACGGTAAGTACAATCTTTGGGTAACACACCGATCACACTTTTATCAAAAGTAGAAATTCGCGCAATAATTCCTTCTAATAGGCTATTAAACTCATTACATGCCTCTTCATACTCATTTTTGTGTATCTTAAACCATTCGCGGTTATTATTGGCAGATATATTTTTTAAGAATTGAAAGATAAGCTGCATATCCATGTTTTATCTATTCTCTGTTTGTTAGAATACAAAACTACAACATTTTTTTGATTAACATCACGATCTTTTATTTTTTTGCTACCTTTGCCTCCGTTTTTTATAATTAACAAATTTAAATTATCAATGAAAGAGAACAAAAAGACTCTAACGTCGGCGATTCGTTTTCGCCAGTACGCCCACAAGTCCTATTCTGTTTTCTCTAGCCTGAAAAAGGAAGTAAGCATCGGAGTTGTTAGCTTCTGTGTACTTACATTTGCCAATGTACAGAATATTTCTGCGCAAACAGCGAATCCTAATCAGACGAGAGAATACAAATTGGATGAAGTGGAAGTGACCGCCTTACGTGCGCCACTAGCTCTGAGCCGCACCGCAAGGACGGTTGTTGTGCTCGATCGCACGGCTATTGCTGCTGCGCCTGCGCAAAGTATAAATGATTTATTAAAGTATGCCATTGGCGTTGATGTCTGTCAAAGAGGTGTACAAGGTACACAAACAGACATCAGTATCCGCGGAGGATCATTCGACCAAATTACTATCTTACTAAACGGCATCAACATCTGCGATCCCCAAACAGGCCACAATTCGGCCGACTTCCCTGTAGACATGAATGATATTGAACGTATTGAGATCCTTGAAGGTCCCGCAGCGCGTGTGTATGGCACATCATCTTTTTTAGGTGCCATCAATATCGTAACACGTACCGACAAAAAAAGTCAGGCCGAAGTTCATATTTCGGGAGGCTCCTACGGTACCTTTTCGGCTGGAGCACGACTTAATTTCACAAAGAATGATCTTAGTAACCAAATCTCCGGTAATATTTATCGAAGCGACGGATACAACCGTAGTACCGACGGAAAGTTAAACAGTAACTATAATATGCAACGCGCTTTCTATCAAGGCGAGTACAAACATCCCAAAGTCAATGTACACTGGCAGGCCGGTTTCAGTAACAAGAACTACGGTTCAAATACTTTCTATTCCGCCTTGTACGATAATCAGTTTGAGCACACACGCAAATACTTCACTTCCATACAAGCCAAAACCGAAGGAGTCTTTCATTTTACACCAAGCATCTACTGGACGCATGGCGAAGATCGTTTCGAGTTGATTAAAGGTAGTGAATCATACGTACCTTATAACTATCATAAAACCAATGTTTACGGTTTAAATATCAGTGGTTACTTTAATAGTATTCTTGGCAAGACAACTATCGGAAGTGAGATGAGAAACGAAGATCTTATTAGTACGAATCTCGGAGAAGCGCTTCACACGCCGAAACATATCCACGGAACAAACCGCTCTTATACTTATGGACTTAATAGGACGAACATCAATTACTTTATAGAACACATTGTTCAACTTCGGCATTTTACTTTATACGGCGGAATAACAGCTACGAAAAATACCGAAAGAGAAGACGGATTAAAGATCTATCCCGGTGCCGATTTAAACTATCAACCTACTAATGCTTGGAAATTTTATGCATCATGGAATACCTCGTTCCGTATGCCAACACCTACGGAACTATATTATTCGAGCAAAACTAATTTGGGAAATAAAGATCTGGAACCCGAGAAAATGCAAGCCTTCGAAGTCGGTACAAAATATCAAACCCCCGGTATACAAGTCCGAGCTGACGTTTATTATCATCATGGTAAAAACATGATTGACTGGATGCAAGCCGAAGGTGAAAGTGTATGGAAAGCAATTAACCTTAGTTATATAAAATCTACCGGAGCAGAGCTCAGCTTTACGTTGAACTTTAATCAAATGATGAACGAACAAGTATTTATCCGGCGGTTCTACGCAGGATATAATTATATTCATCAGAATAAGGAAACATCTGATAATTACGTTTCAGAATATGCGCTTGATTATTTGAGAAACAAAGTCGTTGTTTTACTTGATCATCGCATCTGGAACCGACTTACTGCCAGCTGGGCCTTTCGATGGGAAGACCGCATAGGTAGTTACAAAAAATATGTTAACAAAAAAGAAGTGGGCATTGTAAACTATAATCCTTACGGTCTTCTTGACTTGAAATTGAACTGGAGTGCTCCAAAATATAAATTATTTGTAGAAGCCAACAATTTATTGGACAAGACCTACTGTGATCAGGGTAACGTTCCCCAACCTGGTATTTGGGTAAATGCAGGTATTTCATGGAAGATATTCTAAAATTTTTCTAGATTTATATAAATATAATAGGGCAAACTTTTTATTAAGTTTGTCCTATTATTTTATTTTAAAGTCATATCCATCAATTCTTCCAGTGAACCGTTAAAAACATTCAAATCTACATTTCGCCTGATGCCAGGCACCGATCCGACGTTAGAATGTTGCCAAAACTTCCACGATCTTTTATAGGTAATGGAATCCACATAATAGTGAGCAATCCAATAAGGATAACTATTAAACAAAGAATCATTCAGATAACTATTTCTGAATTTATAAGAAGTATAAAGAATCGGTTTTACACCATAATGTGCTCCCACCCTTTCCAACCACAATTTCACATTCCGTTGTAGCTCATTTTTGTTATTATGCCCCTTACTTTCCACATCCAGTACGGGAGGAAGGTCGCCAGGCTCAAGTTTTACCGTATGGATAAAAAAATTTGCTTGTTGTAATGCATCGCTATTGGGATTATAAAAATGATAGGCACCGCAAATAAACCCGTGGCTACGTGCCTCCCTGAAATTTCTATAAAAAGCCGCATCTCCATGATCCCGTCCTTCAGTAGCCTTGATAAAGACAAAGCATATCGGAAAAGCCTCATTTTGACGACTAACCAATGTATCCCAATTTATATTATCCTGATAATGTGAAATGTCAATGCCATGCACCGCATACCCGCAAGGCAGACATACGCCGTATTCTTTGCGTCCGTCGCAAGCTTTCCAACGATAAGAATAAGGACTGATAAAGAAATGATAAAAAGTATAACTAAAAAGTATCGCAATCAAAATAGCCAACAGGTTTCGAAGCCACAAAGGCATGTTTCGCGATTCTTTGCGGCGTTTCCGTGAAAAATATTTTTTAGAAGATTTACTCTTTTTATGAACAATAGCAGATGATGATCTCTTCGAAGCAGATGCTTTTCGGGTAGTCCGATTATGCGTCGTTTTTCTGCGCGGTGAAGGTTTAGATGAAGAGAACATATTTGATGGGGTATAAAGAAACAATTAATCATTAATATAAAAAATCGGACGAATGCAAGCAATGTCATTCAATACCTGCACCCGTCTGTTTTTATAAAGTTCAAGCAACAGTAATCTATCAACTATTTCTTCATTTGTTGTTCCAACTGTAACGTTTTAGTCGGTTGGTCACAAACCTCTGCTGATCCGAAATATTGAATAGGACCCGGATAAACGTAATCGGTCTCAATAGCCCAACGGTCACGCTGCGCAGCAAAGGCTTTGAAAGGAGCACCGTCCAAAGTAACCAAAGCTTTCTTGATCACCGGTTTCATCTTACCGTTACGACGTTCCATATTCAGCATCATTGTGATAGGTATACCACCGGCAGTCCACTCGCTTGCCGGAGCTGTGGTGTTACGTACGGAAGCCATAAAACCGGTCTTCCCATTGGCTATCAGTTCAGAAGCTGTGTAACCTAATGAATAACAATAATCGGAATCGAAATTAGAAGGAGCAGCACAACGGCCTTCATATCCGAAGAAATGATGTAAAGCGGCAAATTTACCCACGTATTTACCTTCGATCTTCCATTGAGCCAATTTGATGCCAACCATTTCAGAAAGCAACTTTTCTGTTTCAATCAATGAAACCTGAACATTTCCGTGAGGATCGCGATCCATTGTTAACTGACGTGAGACTCCTTCGGGCAAACTTGCAAATACATCAGAATTTTCTTTAGACAATTTGCTGATGATATAATCACGCTGATGAGAACGTTTGATATGACTGAACTCTTCCTGGTTAATTGCCAGAAAATCATTCAATTCCTCAATCAGTCGTTTCATAGCAGGGATAAATTCAATCAGACCTTCGGGAATTAATACGGTACCGAAATTATTTCCTTGAGCAGCACGTGCGGCAACAACCTTTGCTATCGAAGTCACAATATCATCAAGAGACATGTTTTTCTCTTCAACTTCCTCAGAAATAATACAAATATTGGGTTGAACCTGCAAAGCACATTCCAAAGCAATATGAGAAGCTGAGCGTCCCATCAGTTTGATGAAATGCCAATATTTGCGGGCAGAATTACAATCACGCTCAATATTACCTATCACTTCAGCATAAGTCTTACAAGCTGTATCGAAACCGAAAGAGGTCTCAATCATATCGTTTTTCAAATCACCGTCAATGGTCTTCGGGCAACCGATTACTTGTACACCATAATGTTTGGCAGCAAAATATTCGGCAAGAACACAAGCATTGGTATTGGAATCATCGCCACCGATCATAACAAGAGCCTTGATATCCAACTCTTTGATAATCTCATAGCCCTTTTCAAACTGTTCAACAGTTTCCAATTTCGTACGTCCGGAACCGATCATATCGAAGCCGCCGGTATTTCGGTACTCGTCAATGATATTTCCGGTCAGTTCCTTATAACTATGGTCAACCAATCCGCCGGGACCAAGAATGAAACCATACAATTTGTTGGCAGGATTCAACTTCTTTAGTCCGTCAAACAAACCGGCAATCACGTTGTGTCCGCCGGGAGCTTGTCCGCCTGAAAGAATTACACCTACATTCATGGCAGGTAACTTCACCGCCTTGCCATTTACAAAAGTAACCACAGGCAGCCCGTAAGTATTGGGAAACAAGGCCTTTACTTCATCTTGATCGGCTACAGACTGTGTAGGCATGCCTTCCACGGCCCTTACCGGGCCCTCGGCCAATGCTTTGGGGAGCTTGGGCATATATGCGGCTCTAGCAATTTGTAATGCACTTTTTGTCATTTTTATTTATGTTTTAAAGGTTTGATAATGTTTTAAACTTAGAATTTTACAATGCAAATTTCGCATTTTTTTCTCAAATATAAAAGGAAATCACCAATTCTAAGAAAATAAATATGTATATTTGTTAGCAAATAGAGTATTATTAGAGTATTTGGCAAATGAAAAAACAAAAGTTACCCATATTATTGCTTCTTCTTTTCCTTGTTAATACATCAATAACAGCCGACAATGAATTGGGAAGAAAGAAAGTAGCGGTAGTCTTCAGCGGCGGCGGCGCCAAGGGGATGGCCGATATAGGAGCCCTTAAGGTGATTGAAGAAGCGGGAATACCCATTGATTATATCGTTGGTACAAGTATGGGAGCTATAGTTGGCGGACTATATTCCATCGGATACAGAGCCCATCAGTTGGACAGTTTGGTGCGTAAGCAAGACTGGAATTTCTTACTTACTGACCGTGTCAAGCCCAGTGATATGTCACTTGCCGAACGAGAACGTTCCGAAAAATATCTCCTCTCCGCCTCCTTCGTCAAGAACCCTTCGGAGATAGCAAGAGGCGGATTGATTAAAGGCAAGAATCTGGGCAACCTATTTTCCAATTTAACCATAGGCTACCACGATTCGATAGATTTCAATGAACTACCTATACCTTTTGCTTGTGTATCATGCAATGTAGTCAATGGTGACATGGTCGTTTTTCATAACGGAAACCTAGCCACAGCTATGCGTTCCAGCATGGCAATTCCCGGTATATTCACCCCGGTTCGTATCAATGGCATGGTATTAGTAGATGGCGGCATGATTGATAATTATCCTGTTGATGTAGCTAAAGCTATGGGGGCAGATTACGTGATCGGTATAGACGTGAAAAGCAACATGAAAAAGGCCGATGAATTAAAGACCGCCGGAGATATCCTCGGACAAATTGTCGACATCGCCTGTCAAGGTAATTATCAGAAAAATGTAGACATGACCGACACCTATATTAAAGTGAACGTAAAGGGTTATTCATCAGCAAGTTTCTCACTCGAAGCTATCGATACCTTGATAAATCGTGGTGAAAAAGCTGCTCGTGCCAAATGGTCCTCATTAATGGAATTGAAAGAAAAAATCGGACTGGCTCCGGATTATCAACCGAACAAACATTCCAGTTATATCTGTGTAAAAGACACGCAAAAGATATATGTTGACTCTATCACCTTCTCTGGTATTAGCAATATAGACAAAATATGGTTAATCAAGAAATGCAACTTAAAACAACATACCGACATCAGTATCACACAAATTAATCAGGCTATGAATATGTTGCGTGGCGTCAAATCATACTTAGACGCCAACTACAAGCTGATAGAAACAGAGAATGGTTATCACCTCAATTTTCTACTTGTGGAGCGAAAAGACAAAAACATCAATCTCGGTGCCCGTTTCGATTCAGAAGAAATTGCTTCAATGATATTAAATATGAATACAATTTTCCGGATAGGATTACCAGCAACCCTTTCTGTCACGGGACGCCTAGGTAAACGTTACTCCGCCCGAATGGATTGTAACATCCAACCATTGGAAGGAAATAAAATAAACCTTTCTTACGAATTTCAACACAATGAAATAGATATATATAATAAAGGGGACCATTCATACAGTTCAACTTACAATTATCATGAATGTGAATTTGGATTTTCTGATGTATGGTTCAAAAATTGGTGTTACGGTCTAGGGGTTAAATATGAGTATTTCAACTATCAGGATTTCTTATACCGAAATAAAGATATAGAGTTAGATCCTGGTTCGGAACACTACTTCAGCTATTATGCCAAACTTGAATTTAATTCGTTAAACAAAATCAATTTCCCTTCAAAAGGCCATAACGTCAGTGCTTATTATGCCGTATGCCCCCCAAAGCTGTTCAGGTTAAAAAATCCGTTTTCTGTACTCAACGCTTCATGGGAAACGGTCATTCCACTTTCTTACAGATTCTCCATTCTGCCTTCAATCTATGGACGTGCACTTTTAGGGCACAACATTGCCTACTCATCTCTCAACGTTATAGGAGGAAATATATTTGGTCAATACTGTCCGCAAGAACTACCTTTTTCCGGTATAAACAGATCGGAAATTATCGATAATTCAATCGTAATATCGTCCATAAAATTACGTCAACGCATGGGTAGTATTCATTATATCACACTAAATATAGACTATGCAATGATGGATAGCCATTTCTTGGATATCCTAAAAGGAGAAAGCTTTTTCGGTTCCAGTATAGGCTACGGAATGGATAGCGTCTTTGGTCCGCTTGAATTCATTATGGGATATTCCGGAAGAACAAAAAAAGTGGGGGTCTATATTAATATTGGATATTATTTCTAATAATCAATGTACAATGATTTATATTTATAAAAAGACAAAATGCTGTCATCCTATTCAGATATAAGACTATTTCAAGACTTTTATAATGTTTCATTATCTCGATAATCTTTCGGAGAGACACTGTATTTTTTAAAGAACTCTTTATAGAAATACGATTTACTTGAAAATCCGACTTTATATGTTATTTCTGAAACCGTTAATTTTGTCGTTTTTAACAATTTAGCAGCAGATTCAATTCTCATATTACGAATAAATTCGCTTGGCGTTTTATCTGTTATTTCTTTAAATTTACGATACAAAGTAGCCTTACTTATTCCCAAATAATCAGCAACGGAAGAAGGTGTTAATGATTCATCGTCAATATTGCTATTAATAAAATCCATCATTTTTCTAATTAACTCTTCATCTTCGGAACGAACAACAATTCCATTTTTCAATTTGATAGAAGATAGACTTGAATTAAAATAGTCTTTTAATAAAGCTTGTCTGGATAATAAATTTTCTACAGTAGACAAGACTTGTTTCGGATAAAACGGCTTTGTTATATATGCATCGGCCCCATGATTATAAGCATTGATCTGATCTTCAATTGAAACCTTTGCTGAAATTCCAATAATAGGAATATAACTTGTTTTAGGATCAGACTTTAACTTATCTATCAAAGCAATTCCATCCATATTAGGCATAATTATATCACTAATAATTATAGCCGGATGATTTAATGTCATCCTTTCAAGAGCTTCTTTCCCATCTTTTGCTTCACTTACTTTATAATTTGATAGAATATCCTTTAATATATTTCGGATATTTGTTTCATCCTCAATGATCAATACTTCAGTGTCCTTTATATCTTTTTCAGATTCTGAAGAATCATGTTTATCATTAACACTATTCGTCTTATCCTCAGAATTATTTATCATTTGTACCGTACTAATATTTAACGGAGGAATTTGCATAGAAAATTGTACATATTTACCCAATTCGCTACTTACATTGATCTGTCCTCCAAGATGTCCTACTAGATTTTTTGTTATATTCAAACCGATTCCATGGCTAGCGGCATTGCCGATATTCGGAGTATCAAAAGTCTTATGACGATCAAACAATTCCGACATTTGTTGTTTTGTAAGTCCTTTGCCCGAATTCTTGATTATAAAATTTAATATACCTTCTTTTTCTG
>JALNVG010000012.1 GCA_023227685.1 Bacteroidaceae bacterium | reverse complement strand
CTATCGACTCTACAAAAATATCAGCTCATATAGGTGAAGGATTCCTTAATCTCGCTAAAATTGATTTGAAACGGAAGTCATATCGTTTGAAACAACTTATTCTTACACACTCTTCGGCCTCCTACGACCACGGAAAAGCCAAAGCGCGACAGGGTTTCGACGCCTCACACATTGCTTTGATAAACGTTCGGACTTCTCTTGATTCCTTATTTTATGAAGGCAAAAAAATGAATATCATCGTCCGGCAACTATCCATGGACGATCGCTCAGGACTAAACATCTCATCACTATCGGGCAAATTATCATCCAACGGAAACCAAATTTCCATTCCCCACATGATCCTTCAAACACCACACTCATTTATCGAATTATCAGCTCATACTGACTGGAACTTAGTACAGGTCATGCCCATTGGCAATCTATCAGCTTCGCTCAAGGCCAATATCGGCAAAGAAGATGTTCTTCTTTGTGTCGGCCAATTATCCGATACGCTCAAGAATATCTATCCTTTCCGTCCATTAATGATTAGAGCATGTATTAAAGGTAACTTGAAAAGGATGCACATCTGCCCCAGTTCCATCCAACTGCCGGGAGCTTTTTCATTAACGACAGAGGGTGAAGCAACAAATCTGATGGACAGTATGGCAAGAACTGCAGATGTTAAAATAAACATTACTACACAGCAAACAGATTTTCTACGGGCATTGAAACTTCTGCCTGCCGACAGTACCGTAGTCATCCCCAAAGATATTGAATTATTGGGCTCATTGCATATTAAAGGGTGCCGTTATAATGCAGCCGTAAAAATGAATGAAAACGGAGGGCATGCCAATCTTAATGCAATAATCGATAGCCGTATAAAAGATTACAAGGCGGAACTAAATATTGATAGTATACAGGTTCATGATTTTCTACCAAAGAATTCTATCTACAGGTTATCAATGACTGCAAATGTAAAGGGAAAAGGATTTGATCTCACTTCACCCCGCTCACATTCTGATTATCAATTCTCACTGGGGCAGGTACAATACGACCATTACTCGGTCTCAAACGTAAAAATGATTGGGAATTTAAAGAATGAATTGGTCACTGCAAGCATCACCAGTGATAATAGATTGCTGAAAATGACTTCAAAAGGCGAATATCTATTGAACCGCGCTTTTCCTGAAGGCAAAATCCAAATGGACATCGACCACATCGACCTCTACGGATTAGGACTGGTACCAAAAAATTTGCAGCATCCTTTTAAATTCTCATTCAGTGCAGAAGCACATAAAAAACTTTTCACAGCTCATTTTAGCGGCCGCAATACTGAGATACAGTTAAATGCAGAAAATGCACTTTATCCGTTAATTAACAATTGCACTCGCTTTACCAAAACATTAATAGAGCAATTGGAAAAACATGCTTTAGACCAAAATGTACTAAGAAAGATGCTACCATCGGCCACCTTGACATTCTCAATAGGGAAAAATAGTCCATTGGCTTATTTTCTCCACACACATAACATTGATTATCAGGACATGAGCGCAAAGATATCTTGCAATCCTTACAAGGGTATCAATGGCTATGCGATTATTCATACCTTAAAAATTGACACACTGCAGTTGGATACGATATCGCTCACGATGAAACAAGATACGGCAAAAATGAACTTGCACCTCAACGTAACTAACGGGCCACGCAATCCTCAAATTACTTTTAAAGCTATACTCGATGCAGAAATACGCGACAAAGAAGGAGAAGTGAATTTGAAATACCAAAATGCTAAAGGAGAAATCGGTGCACTATTGGGTATAACCATCCGTCCTCTCACCGAAGGTCATGGAAAAGGCGACGGTCTTCTTTTTACGCTACAACCGGACGAACCAATCGTAGCATTCCGCAAATTTCACTTCGACGGAAATAAACGATGGATTTATCTACACAAAAACATGCACGTATATGCCGATGTAGATATGAAAGGCGAGAACGGATTGGAATTAGGTATTCACTCAGCAAAGGAAGATACCGTTTCGCAACAAAACATATTTGTCGAACTAGAACGCCTGCACCTTTCTGAAGTAACCGATATGATTCCTTATAGTCCGGACATATCCGGCTTTTTCTCGGCCGAAGCACACTATGTGCAAACAGATAAAAGCAAACAAGTCTCTATTGAATCGCATATTGACAACTTAACCTACGAAAAACAACGTATCGGCAACGTGGGATTCGGCATGACATGGCTACCGGATGAGACAGGCGAACATCATCTTGACGCTTACCTCACTAATGAAGGAAACGAAGTAATGACAGCCAATGGAGTTTTAACGCAAACAATCACCGGACCATATAACATAAAAGTAAATGCTTCGATCATAAAATTCCCGCTACAAATCATAAATGTTTTTATTCCCAACAAAATGGCTCTACTGTCAGGAAGTACCAACGGCGAAATTCATTTTACCGGCAACACCGATAAGCCTATAATCAACGGACAATTATTACTGGACAGTACTTATGTAAGTATGCCGCAAGTCGGGGCCCGATTTGGACTAGACAAAAGAGCAGTTCAAATTAAAGATAATCTGTTATTATTTGATAAATTCGTAATATTCTCTACAAAGATGGATCCATTTATTATTAATGGAAATATTAATTTTGCTAACATTAAACAACCAATAGCGAACTTACATCTTAAGGCTGAAAACTATACACTTCTCGACACCAAACCATCAAAAGAGAGTTTGCTTTACGGCAAAATTCTAGTAGATTTCAATTCTACCTTGAGAGGACCGATAGATCAGTTAAAGATGCGTGGGAAAATGAACGTACTAGGCAGCACTAATGTGACTTATGTTCTAAATGATAGTCCGCTAACTGTTCAAAATCGCTTAGGTGACTTAGTCACATTCACATCCTTTGATGACACACTTTCTATGAAAAATTCTGAAAGAAACACATCCTCACCTGGTGGAATAGATTTGAATATGCAAGTAAACATCGATCCATCTGTGAGATTGAACGCCGATCTGAGTGCAGACCGTAGTAGCCGCATAGAACTGGAAGGCGGAGGCAATCTAACCTTAAATTATACCCCACAGGGAGATATGACTCTTTACGGCAGATACTCAATGTCTGACGGAATGATAAAATATGCATTACCCGTCATCCCATTGAAGGAATTCAAAATTAGTGATGGCAGTTATGTTGACTGGATAGGTAACCCCATGGACCCGAAATTGAACTTGAAGGCTTCCGAAAAGATGAAAGCTTCCGTACCCGAAAGCGATGACAGTAACACTTCACGCATGGTTGGCTTCAATGTCTCTGTAAGCATCAAAAATCAACTTAAGAATCTCTCGCTTACTTTCGATCTGGATGCACCGAATGATGCAGCCATGCAAAATGAACTTGCCACAATGGATGCGCAAGAACGGGGTAAACAAGCCATAGCCTTAATGGTAACCGGTACATATCTAGGCAGCAACACGAAAACAAGTACCAACTCAAACTTGAATATGGGTACAGCACTAAACACTGTACTTATGGGACAAGTAAACTCACTGGTCGGCAATATGAGAAACGCCAACCTTTCATTCGGTGTAGAAAATTACAATAATACCGATGTCAATGGGAAACGAACGAACTATAGTTTCAGTTATTCACAGCGATTCTTCAATAATCGTTTTCAATTGGTACTTGGCGGCAAAGTATCGACAGGAACCAATACCACAAACAAAAATGAATCTTTCATCGACAATATATCACTCGAATATCGGCTTGACGAAACAGGCACACGGTACATACGTCTGTTTTACGACAAAAAATACCAAAGTGTACTCGAAGGTGAAATCACTGAGGCCGGTACAGGTTTGGTACTCCGAAAGAAACTTAATAACCTGGGGGAATTGTTTATTTTCAAAAAGATAAAAAAGAATACTGTCGTACCGGCCAAAAGGGCTATGCCAACCAAAGACAAAAAAGAATGAGAAGAATTTTATCCTATACGTATAAGAAAATACTGATACCCGTTGCAAGTATCATGTTATTGTTCAGTTGCTCGGTAACAAAAAACCTGCCGGAAGGAGAAATACTATACACTGGACAAAAGACAAAAATAAACAACCCTTATAAAACTCCTCTCGGTGAAACAGCATTGGAAGAAATTAACGCAGCATTGAAAAAAACTCCAAGCACCAACATTTTCGGTTTTGCACCTATTCCTTTCAAGATGTGGATGTACAACGATTTCGTTCATTACAAAAAAGGCTTCGGTAGATGGATGTTCAAACGTTTCGCCGCAGATCCTCCTATCTACATCTCAACCGTGAATCCTGATATACGAATAAAAGTAGCAGGTAATTTACTTCACGATTACGGCTATTTTAATGGGGATGTGACTCAAGAAACCATTGTCGATAAACATGATACATTAAAAGCCCAAATAAAATATACGGTTGATATGGGACGTCCGTTTACTATTGATACGGTATTTTACAGAAATTTTAATAACACAAGCTTTAATATTCTAAAATACGGTCAAAAGAATACATATCTCATTTGTGGCAAACAGTTTAGCGTAACTGATCTGGATGAAGAACGCACGCGGCTTAGCACTTTGTTACGAAATCGGGGATATTATTATTTCAATCCCGAATATTTGAGCTATGAAGCCGATACTACACGTATTCCCTACAAAGTAAGCCTGCGCATACAACCTATTCCCGGATTACCGGCTAATGCCACTCGTCCTTATATGATCGGGAAAACCACTGTATACTTATCCGGGAAAAATGATGAACGTCCCAACGACAGCTTGCTTTACAGGGATATGTTTATCTATTATTACAACAAACTAATAGTGAGACCCGACATGCTTTATCGCTGGCTGCATTATTCATCGTTCTTCCACCACTCAAAGAAAAGCTTGTCAAACCATAGCATACGTAATCCAAAACTGTATAGCCTGCGACATCAACAGCGTATACAGGAACGATTGGCAGAGCTGGGAATTTTCCGGAATATGAATATCCAATACCTGCCTAAGGATTCAACTCAAGACTGCGACACCTTGAACATGAGGATGAATGCCTCTTTCGATAAACCTCTAAGTGCCGAATTACAATTGAATGTAACAACAAAAAGTAACGATCAAACCGGACCTGGAGCTTCCTTCTCCGTTACAAAAAACAACATTTTCGGCGGCGGAGAAAGTCTAAACGTAAAGATAAAAGGTTCCTACGAATGGCAAACCGGAAACGAAAGAAACAATTCGCTGATGAATAGTTGGGAAATGGGGATTTCCTCTTCACTCACTTTTCCCAAAGTTGTCTTCCACAACTTCGGGAAACGAGAATTCGACTTTCCGGCAACTACGACTTTCGGCCTTTATATTGACCAATTAAACAGGGCAAAATATTACAAACTATTATCTTTTGGAGGAAACGCAACATACGATTTTCAGCCTACAAAAACGACCAGGCACAGTTTGACACCATTTAAACTAACATTTAATGTACTACAATATCAAACTGATGCTTTCAAAGCCATAGCCGATGAGAATCCGGCTTTATACGTCAGCTTGAAAAATCAGTTTATACCAGCTATGGAATATACATACACTTTTGACAATTCCACAGACCATCATGTCAAAAATACCTCCTGGTGGCAAACGACACTAACCTCTGCAGGAAATGTCACATCCTGTATTTACCGTTTTCTGGGAAAACCGTTTAATGAAAAGAACAAAGACCTACTTGGTGCTCCATTTGCACAATTCGTCAAACTTAATTCAGAATATCGTTATACTTGGAACCTCGACAAGAACAATTCTATAGCCTTTCGTACAGCTGCGGGTGCTATTTTTTGCTATGGTAATACAACAGTAGCACCTTATAGTGAACAATTTTATGTTGGCGGAGCCAATAGCATCCGCGCCTTCACAATCCGAAGCATTGGTCCCGGCGGATATTCTTCCAAAGACAAAAAATATTCTTTTCTCGACCAAACCGGGTCAATGCGATTAGAGGGCAATGCCGAATACCGGTTCAAAATTTACAATAATTTCCATGGAGCACTATTCCTTGATGCTGGAAATGTTTGGCTATTGAGAAAAGATGAAAACCGATCCAACTCACAATTTCAAATAAATTCCTTTGCCAAACAGATAGCACTGGGCACAGGCTTCGGTCTCCGTTATGACATAGATATACTTGTATTCCGCTTAGATTTCGGTATTCCTCTCCATGATCCTTATGATACAAAGAATAGTGGATATTATAATATTACAGGCTCATTTTTCAAGAACTTAGGCATACATTTTGCAATCGGCTATCCTTTCTAACGGATCATTCATAAGAAAAAGAGGTTAATACTGATTATTTTTCTCTGCATTATCTGCATTTTTATTAAAAATTAGTATTTTTGTCTCTTAATTAAATACCAATAATATCATTAACTTATTTAAATATATTTATTAAATAATGAAACCAACTTTATTTGTACTCGCTGCCGGAATGGGTAGTCGCTATGGCGGTTTAAAACAATTGGACGGATTAGGTCCACACGGAGAAACAATTATGGATTATTCCATATATGATGCCATTCACGGTGGATTCGGTAAAGTAGTATTTGTCATTCGCAAAGACTTTGAAGAAGATTTTCGTAAGAAAATCCTCAGCAAATACGAAAATCATATTCCCGTTGAACTCGTATTTCAAGCTTTGGACGATCTGCCGACAGGATTTAAATGTCCTGAAGGCCGTAAGAAACCTTGGGGAACAAACCATGCATTATTGATGGGTAAAACGGTTATTAAAGAACCATTCGCTGTCATTAACGCCGACGATTACTACGGTCGTGAAAGTTTCGCCATTCTGGCTGAATATCTCAGTAAGCTCGATGGAAAGAAAAATGATTATTGCATGGTGGGTTATCGTGTAGGTAATACATTGTCTGAAAGTGGCTCTGTAGCTCGGGGCGTATGTGGAATGAACGATGAAGAATACTTGACTACGGTTGTTGAGCGCACAGCTATCGAGCGTATCAATGGAAAAGTATCTTTTAAAGATGAGAACAATGTGCTTCAGACTATCAATGACAACACACCTGTTTCTATGAACATGTGGGGATTCACTCCCGATTATTTCGAACATTCCGAAGAATATTTCAAAGCTTTTCTGAAAGCTAACATAAACAATCCGAAGGCTGAATATTTCATTCCTTTGTTAGTCAATGATTTGATTAATTCCGGAGTTGCACGTGTAAAAGTACTTGATACACCAAGCAAATGGTTTGGCGTTACTTACGCTGCCGACCGCCAGGACGTTGTGGATAAGTTCAAAGCTTTGCACGATTCAGGCTTCTATCCTGAAAAGATGTTCTAAATTAAATCGCAATCTTTATTCGTTAGAAAACAAATAATAACGACAATAAAAAATCAAACATACCAGAATCTAATTAAAGATTTCTGGTATGTTTTTTTCTACCGATAAAATCTATCGGTCGTAAACCATAACAGATTTGATTATAGCTTTTTGCCATGCTTTATGATTAAATTAAATATTTGTGCAAAGTTTTACCATATAATAATTATCTTTGCATTCAAATTAAAAAAATAACTGAAGTGATATCAGTAGAAGGTTTATCAGTGGAATTTAATGCCACAATATTATTTAAAGGCGTAAGTTATGTCATTAATAATAAAGATCGCATAGCTTTAGTAGGGAAAAATGGTGCTGGCAAATCTACCATGCTGAAAATAATAGCTGGTATACAAAAACCCACAAGCGGTGTTGTTGCTATACCTAAAGATGTTACCATAGGTTATTTGCCTCAGGTCATGATTCTTTCCGACAACCATACGGTGATGGAAGAAGCCGAAATGGCATTTGAGCATATATTCAAGATGCAGGCCGATATTCAGCAGATGACCGAACAATTGGCGTCAAGAAAAGATTACGATTCGAACGATTATCATCAGCTTATCCAACAATTCACCAATAAGAATGAACAATTCCTCATGATGGACGGAACTAACTATGAAGCTCAAATAGAACGCACCCTCCTTGGCCTTGGTTTCACGCGCAAAGATTTTGACCGCCCAACTTCCGAATTTTCCGGTGGATGGAGAATGCGTATTGAGTTGGCAAAAATTCTGCTCCGCCGTCCCGACGTATTACTTCTTGACGAACCAACCAATCACCTAGACATCGAAAGTATTCAATGGCTCGAAAATTTTCTTGCCACACAGGTAAATGCTGTCTTATTAGTCAGCCATGACCGTGCCTTTTTAAACAACGTGACAACCCGTACTATTGAAATAAATTGCGGGAAGATTTACGATTACAAAGCTAAATACGACGATTATGTCAGACTTCGGGAGGAACGACGGGAACAGCAACAACATGCCTACGAGAATCAACAAAAGACGATACAAGAGACTGAAGATTTTATCGAACGGTTCCGTTACAAAGCTACAAAAGCGGTACAAGTACAAAGCCGCATCAAACAATTATCCCGTATAGACAGAATTGAAGTTGATGAAGTCGATACTTCCGCCCTGCGGCTTAAATTTCCCGTTACCGTCAAAAGCGGCAATTATCCGATTATTTGTAACGAAGTAGGCAAGACCTACGGCAATCATACAATTTTCGAACATGTTAACCTCACCATCAACCGTGGTGAAAAAGTTGCTTTCGTAGGTAAAAATGGCGAAGGTAAATCAACGTTGGTAAAATGCATTATCGGCGAAATCGAACATGACGGGAAATTGACTATCGGACATAACGTCAAAATAGGTTACTTTGCCCAGAATCAGGCACAGATGCTTGATGAAAATCTAACAGTCTTTGAAACTATAGACAAAGTAGCCGTGGGCGATATCCGTTTAAAGATACGCAACATACTGGGCGCATTCATGTTTGGCGGCGAGGCTTCGGACAAAAAAGTAAAAGTACTCTCTGGTGGTGAGCGAACACGTCTGGCTATGATTAAGCTGTTGCTCGAACCGGTAAACCTACTGATTCTTGACGAACCTACCAACCATTTGGACATGCCTTCAAAGGACGTATTAAAAGATGCGGTCCGTGATTTTGAGGGAACAGCTATCATCGTCAGCCATGATCGGGATTTTCTTGATGGCTTAGTAACAAAAGTTTATGAATTCGGTGAAGGTAAAGTTCGTGAACATATCTGCGGCATTTATGACTTCCTACAAGAAAAGAAAATTGAAAGCCTGGATGAATTGCAAAAGAAGACTACTCCCACACTTTCTACCTCACCTACTATTTCTGAAGAAAAGAAATCGGCTGCAAGATCAAATAATAAACTCTCATACGAAGCACAAAAAGAATTCAATAAGAAATTAAAAAAATTGGAAAAACTTGTGACCGAGTACGAAAAAAGTATTAGCGAAGAAGAATCAGCCATTGCCATACTCGAAACAAAAATGTCTACACCCGATGGTGCTGCGGACACCTTGTTTTATGATGCACACAAAAAGCATAAGCAACAAATGGAAAAAAAGATAGAACTCTGGGAACAAGTTTCTACGGAATTGGAAGAAATAAAGAAAAAAAACATAAATATAGAACCTTAATAATAAAAAAGATGATGAAAGTAACCAAATTTTTACCAATCGTTGGAATTAGCTTAATGACTATGGGATGTAATAGTAGCAAGACACAACTGTCATCAGGAATAGATATTGCTAATCTAGATACGACAGCTTTACCGGGAACAAGTTTTTATCAGTATGCTTGCGGTGGATGGATGAAGAATAATCCACTAAAGGGCGAGTACTCACGCTACGGCACATTTGCCCAATTGGCCGACAACAACCAAAAAGAATTAAAAAATTTGATAGTTGAATTGGCTAAGGGAAATGAGAAAAAAGAGGGAAGCATTGCACAAAAAGTTGGCGATCTATATAATATCGCCATGGATAGTGTGAAACTTAATAAAGAAGGTGCACAACCTATTGAAGCCGAACTAAAGCAGTTGGCAACTATTACCGACCGCGCAGACATAATACCTATCATCATTGACATGAAGAAAAAGGGTCTGTCTCCTTATTTTGAGATCGGCGTAGGCCCTGACGACAAAAATAGTTCAATGAATATCTTGCAATTCTATCAGGGTGGCATCGGTATGAGTAACCGTGACTATTATTTGGAAAATGACGAACAAACTAAAAAAATCCGTGAAGGATATAAAGAATATATCAAAAAATTATTCATGCTAACAGGGTCGGACCAAGTCACAGCCGACAAAGCTGAGCAAGCGGTAATGAATATAGAAACCAGACTAGCTCAAAAATCGCGTACACAAGTTGAATTGCGCAGCCCGGAAGCAAATTACAATAAAATGTCAATCGCTGAATTAAAGAAAGATTTTCCATCCTTTGACTGGGAAAAACTTTTTTCTACAGCAGGTTTAAAAGAGATAAAAGACGCAAACATTTGTCAGCCGGAAGCCATCAAAGAAGCTTGCAACATTATCAAAACTGTTCCTCTTCAAGATCAAATCTATTACTTGCAATGGAACTTAATCAACGAGGCAGCCTCTTATCTAAACGACGATTTTGCCAAAGCTGATTTCAAATTCTATGGCGAACTAATGTCCGGTTCCAAAGAAATGAGACCTCGTTGGAAACGCGCAGTATCTACGGTTAACAACTGTTTGGGTGAGGCTGTGGGACAGATGTATGTAAAGAAATATTTCTCAGAAGCAGCAAAAGCAAGAATGTTGGCACTGGTAAAAAATCTGCAAAGCACTTTAGGTGAACGCATTAAAGCCTCATCTTGGATGTGCGAAGCAACCAAAGCCAAAGCTCTTGAGAAACTGGCCGCATACCGAATCAAGATTGGATATCCTGACAAATGGAAAGATTATACCTCACTCAAAATTCAGAACGATACTTACTGGGCAAATATCGAACGCGCCAATTTGTGGGATTATAATGATCAATTATCCAAAGTAAACAAACCAGTTGATAAAACCGAATGGCAGATGACCCCTCAAACAGTCAATGCCTATTATAATCCTACGACTAACGAGATTTGTTTTCCTGCAGGAATTCTTCAACCTCCATTCTTCAATATGAATGCCGATGATGCATGCAATTATGGAGCAATCGGTGTAGTTATCGGTCATGAAATGACTCATGGATTTGACGACCAAGGTCGTAAATACGATAAAGACGGCAACATGAATTCTTGGTGGACTAAAGAAGATGCAGAGAAATTCAATAAACGTGCAGCAGTCATGTCTAATTTCTTTGATAGCATTCAGGTGGCACCTGGTGTCCATGCTAATGGAGAATTTACTTTAGGCGAAAATATTGCCGATCACGGCGGTCTGCAAATCTCTTACCAAGCTTTTGAAAAAGTGATGAAGAAAAATCCACTACCGGTCAAAGAGGGCTTTACTCCCGAACAACGTTTCTTCCTTTCTTATGCCAATGTATGGGCAAATAATATTCGTCCGGCAGAAATACTCCGTCTCACAAAGATTGATCCACATGCCTTGTGCCGTTGGCGTGTAAATGGTGCGCTACCGCAAATAGACGCATGGTATAAAGCATTCAATATTACCGCAAAAGATCCGATGTTCATTCCAAAAGACAAACGTGTTTCTATCTGGTAATAAGAAAAATTTCCATCTGGGATAAGAAACTTATAAATAATCTGCCTTGGACTTTAATGATTCTAGAAACAAAGAATCGAATAAGTCCAAGGCAGATTTTTATATATAACCTTATAAAGATCTATTTTATTTCGCTCATCTTTTGTAACCGATAATGAAAACGCATCCAATACATCACTCCAGCACTGGTAAGTCCTAAAGGGAAAGTCATCCAAATGCCAACCAGCCCCCATTTCAAGGTGAATCCAAAGAAATAACCGGCAGGCAAGCCAATAACAAAATAAGCGATAAAGGCAATAAACATCATTACCTTGACGTCAGAAATACTTCGCAACGCATTAGCATAATTGATTTGTAGTCCATCCCCGAACTGATAAAACAAAAAAGGCACAACCAAAGAGGCAACCAATGTTGAAACTTCCATATTATCGGTAAACAAACCTCCCAAATCCCGGCGAAAAATAAAAATAAGTAAAGACAAGAAAATACCTAAAATTAAGATGATATGAAAACCGGAAGAAGTTGTACGCTTGACATTTATAAAATCACGTTGTCCACAGAAATTACTCGAGCGAATAGCTACGGCAGCTCCTATTCCGTAAAAGATCATGAAAGTTAAAGTAGAAATAGTACACATTATTTGATGAGAAGCCAAAGCTACCGTGCCCAACCAACCGGCCATCATTGCACTCAAACTGAAAGAAGCTGTTTCCATACCGAGCTGTAAGGCAATAGGCCATCCCAACGCATTGAGCTGACGGAATAAAGGCATAGATCGTCCGAAATGAAAGAATCCTGACTTATATTTTTTAAATTTCGAGTTCACACATAATACCCAGACGAAAACAATATCCATAAGAATATTAGAAAACAAAGTACTAAGACCTGCGCCATAAAGGCCCAATTCCGGAAATCCGAACTTACCATAAATCAAAACATAATTACCAATGATATTCAAAAAATTGGCACTAATAAGAATCCACATTCCCGTTCTGGTTTCTGTAATACTATCGGCAAACTGCTTAAAACAAAAGAATATATTTTTAAATATCAATGCATAAAGCATCAACCTATAATATGGACGGATTAAAGGAAGCAATTCGGTGGGTTGCCCCAAACGTTCAATATTTAAATATAGCACACTCATAACTGCAACTATAATGACACAAATCACAGCATCAGCAAATACACTTGCACGAAAAGCCTGCCCAACCTTATCATATTGTTTGGAACCAAAATAGCCTCCAACAACAGGAGTTATACCGTAAGAAAAACCCATACTGAAAATAATAGCAAAGTTAAAGATGTTATTCACGAAAGAAGCTGCTCCCAGCTCATCTGTCGTATGATGGCCAATCATCAAGGTATCGGCAAGACCAAGAACAATCACTCCTATTTGGCCGATTACGATCGGAACACCTAATAAAAACAAAGCTTTATAATGAGGGAAAAAAATCTTTTTTAGCGAACTCAACATTTCCATTTCTTTAATTACAATCTTAATCTCTCTACAATTACCGTTTTATTTCTTTTTATAATACAACACCACACAATTATTGTCAACAAAAGTTGTACGAGCAGCGCGCCTAATCATTTCAGGTGTTACCGCACGATAATACTCAACTTCTTTTTCCATATCCTCAGCTCTACCATTCAACTCAAACCATGCCAGCTTAGTAGCCACATTAAGATAACTTATGTTCTCAAAAATCTGAGTAGACTCAAAGACATTCTTAACCTTCTCCAATTCTTGTTCATCTACCAATTCGTATTGCAAACGAACTAATTCTTCGCGAACAGCATCTTCCGCCTGCTCCAAAGAAATGCCGGACATTGGTTTGCCGGTGATATAAAACAACCCCGGATCAATACTACCACTGATATATGCATCAATTTCTGAAAAGACATGTTTCTCTTCCACCAGATGCTGATTCAATCGACTTGAACGTCCATTGGATAAAATATCCGAAAGTATATCAAAGGCATAAAAATCAGGATTCTTGCGTTCACACATGTGAAAGGCCATATAAAGTGCATCAAGAGGCACATTACGTTCAACAGTCAATCGTCGTTCTTTTTCTTGGACCGGTTCCCTATTCAAATGACGGGTTGGAACATTCCTACGCGCAATCGGGCCAAACCATTTCTCTGCCAACTGAACAGCATAATCAAAAGGAATATTTCCCGTAACTACCAATACGGCGTTATTTGGCGCATAAAAGCGGAAAAAGAAATCTTTAACATCATCAAGTGTGGCATTAAGAATATGAGACAAATCTTTGCCTATAGTCGGCCAACGATACGGATGAACATTAAAAGCCAGTGGCAATAGTAAATGCTTAACATCACCATATGGCATATTCAACGAACGCTGCTTGAACTCTTCCATCACTACCCCACGCTGTACATCGAGACTACGGGCACTGAAATCAAGGCTCAACATTCTATCAGACTCAAGCCAAAAAGCCGTTTCCACATTTTGAATCGGAACTGTCTGGTAATAATTGGTAATATCAGTATTGGTCCAAGCATTATTCTCACCTCCGGCCAACTGTATCGGAGTATCAAAATCAGGTATATTAATTGATCCGCCGAACATCAAATGTTCAAACAAATGAGCAAACCCGGTATGATCTGGATTTTCATCACGCGAACCAACATCATATACAATATTCAGAGCTACCATCTGAGTACTCGTATCTTCGCAATGAACGAGACGCAAGCCATTATCCAGTGTATACTTATTTATCTTCATAAATTAACCCATCATTCAATACTAACCTTGATAATTTTAACATCCTCTATCGGACGATCACTATGGTCAGTCTTCACCTGTTGTATTTTTTCAACTATATCCATACCTTCAACAACCTCACCGAAAACAGTATATTCACCATCCAGATGAGGAGTACCGCCGATGGTAGTATAAGCCTTAATTTGCTCCGGAGTAAAATGAAATTCAGGTTGCTTCTTAGCCTCTGTCTGTGCCTGAGCCAAAAGAGAATCTTGCAAATCATACAGCCCGTCAGTATCATTAGCCTTTTTCATTTTATAGATTTCCTTCAAATGACGCTGGGCCAATGCATTAAAAATATTGCTTACACGAAGCTGATTCTTCTGCTGTTCCATACTTAACAAGGTGGAATCGTTGTATACCTTACCGGTAACTATATAGAACTGGCAACCGGAAGAGGCCTTCTCCGGATTAACATCATCACCTTGACGGGCAGCAGCAAGAGCTCCTTTCTTATGAAAATGCTCAGGGTATATTATCTCCGCAGGAATAGTATATCCCACGTCCCCAGAACCAAGTAACTTGCCTTTCGGTGCATTCTTTGAACTAGGATCGCCTGCCTGAATCATAAAATCTTTAATAACACGATGAAAAAGAGTACCTTCATACGTACCGTTCTTCACTAATTTCAAAAAATTATCACGGTACTTCGGCGTATCATTATATAACTTGATTTCCAGATTTCCCATAGTGGTCTCAATCTTGACCAGAGTCTCATTATTCATACTTTTTTTTTGCTTGTTTCCTGATTTACAAGACATTAAACTGCAAAGCAAGATGGTTGTTAATGTAATTAATAATTTCTTTTTCATATTACTCAAAAGATATATTATCCTTGATCATTCCCTGTAGCAGCAACAATCTTATATTTTTCTTTTAATTCATTTATATTTTTACCGGTAAAATAATCTTCAACAAAATTCCAGCGCTCTTCGTTGGACAAATCTTTGGCACCGAAGAAAGCGGTAAAAAGCTCTATCTGCTCTTGAAATATCTGCTCATTATTATCATACACTTGATTGTGATAAGTACCCGAAGCCAGCAGTGTATTCAATACCTGCGGTTCATTGACACGGACAAAAATAGAAGGCATGCAACCTCCCTCAACAGACAATTCGATAAGTTTAAGCATCGAAAGCAAATTGAACAGCATATTCACATCAGAAAAGGGTGTACAATAAATATGTAACATCGTACCCGAAGTAGCACTACCGAGACGTTCATTGATGGACTTAAGATAACGAGTAAGAATAATATCAAACCCTCTGGTAATCGTAAACTTCTCTTCCGTACCCGAAACCCGTTTAGCCTTCTTAATATAAGAAATACTACGACCTTCTTCAACACGCGATTCAAAAAGATACCACAAAAAGCGTTTGATACTTTCAATATTCAAACCACAATTAGCATCAAGGTGAGACAATAGTTCGGCTCCCATGAAATGTCCCTTATCCATCACCATCTTACCATAAAGGAAGCGTTTCAAGACAGTAAACATCTGGTTGACTTTTTGATAAATAACTTTGCCGTCCTCTTTCAACAAAACATCGTGACGCCCTACGGCTGTAACACGGAAGTTCTCACCAAAAAGTTTGCCATTGTACAGCTCACGTTTAAATGCCGGATACGCATAGTCAGAGAAACACTCTTCCCAAAGTCTATCAAGCTGAGCCTTATAAATTCCTTTTTCGCCTTCAACACCGACAAGATACTTTTGATATTGTTTATAAAAAGCATCAGTTCCCGTTTTATCCCTAAGATATCCTTCGGTAATCAAATGGCACGGACGAACGAGCAATGGAAGCGAACTGAAAGATTGATGCAAATCTTCTTCAATCCAGAGAAGAGCCGTCTTGAGTTGTTGTTCCAAATCCGATTCGTACTCCATTTTACTCCCTTTCTTCGGCAATTTAATAACAGATTCGAAGTCAGATAATGAAACGGTCATATTCCGCTTACAGCCTTTCATTTCATAAAGTTCTTTGATACGGGTCAAAACAAGGAGTATTTGCTCCTGCGTAATCTTCCCGAACATGTGCAAACGCTTCATAAAATAAAAATCATTATCATTAAAATCAGTTGAAGCAATTCCCTCGATAGATTCATCACGAGCAGCACGACCTATCTCCTGGATATAATCGGCAAAGGTGCCCGAAGGTGCAACATGGTATATACAATCAATATCACTGATATCAATACCCATACCGAAAGCTTTCGTAGCTACAATAATTTTTTTGTCACCCGATTTAAATTCATCAAGTAGCTGTAACTTCTGCTCTTTATTTTTCTTACCATAATAAGAAGCAATATATTTCCAATTTGACGGCTGTGACCAAGTTCTGATTTTCAGATCAATAGTACCGGCATAAGGATAATAGACAATCGTTTTATGCCCCTCGAGGAAACCTTCTATTCGTTTAGCTACAATTTTTTGTTTCACCACATCATAAGTCTCATCGCCCAACTCATAAGTCTTGATATCAAATTTAATATTCTTACGCTTGACTAATCCGATATATAGCAAACACGGATCCATATACAAAGATCTGATAGTCTCAAATACCATATCATTCTTTCCTCCGGGATTCCAGATTGCCGTTGCAGTAAGAGCAAAAATAGGAAATTCATAGCCGAGATATTTTTTGATTTTACGAAGATAACGTCCCATAAACCAATAATCCACGCGGAATTCCTTACCCCAAGTAGTCACAGTATGAGCTTCATCAACAACAATCATATTCACACGACGCTCACCTATAAAGAACTTAATATCATACGAAAGCAACAATTCGGGAGAGAGATAGAATAAATCAACTTCACCTTCGCGTACCCGCCGATAAACCTCATTCTTCTCTTCCGGCGTTAAGTCAGAAGAAGCAAAAGCTGCACCATCGTATCCGGCTTGCGCCAAAGATTCAACCTGGTCGGCAATCAAAGCCTTTAAAGGAGATACAACAATAGTAAGCCCATGATATTTCCGTCCCAGATAGATTGCAGGCAATTGGAATAACAAAGACTTACCGGAACCGGTAGGTGCGGTAAGTAGAATATTACTCATACCTTTGGCGTTTTTCAACCCCTTTTCTACCTCGGTCACAACCTTATCAATCAATTGCCCTTGAGAAATATCCATCGTCTCCTTATTGACAAATAGATTTTTGTAAACACTCAAATTTCTGAAAGAATCATAACCATAAATCTCTTTCAGCAATTTTTTTATATCGGGACGACATTCGGCCAAGATACTTATTGGCTTTAGAAAGAAAGACGGATGATAGCCCAGGCTGATAAGAAAACCATTGAGCACAGACAAACTCTTTTGATGCAAAGGATCACTCCAATAAACCGGATCGACAACGAAAGTCTCTATTTCCGATTCACCAGTTAAAACAGTTTGTTGTTTATACCTCGAGAACTGGTCGCTTCCACGATAAATCTCAAGAATATTCTCTTCACACATATCACCGGTAGTCATTTCAAATGGAACAGAAGTTATCCAATCCAAGATATGTACATTTTCTGTTTCAGGGCTATGTAAATCAGCATACTGGACACACCTACGACCATCAATCTCCTTACAATACATATAATAAGAAGAGAAAAAATCCGATTTATCAATCGATAGATTCTCTATCCAATCAAAATCCGGTATCTCTTGTACAACATCAACAGGATAATAACTACTTACATTATTAGTTAAGATCAAAAATGTCTTATCTTCAGGCAAACTTGAATTGTTAATCAAAGAAATATAAGACTCATACAACATGATCGACGGAACGGATTGTTTCTTTTCAGTCTGCAGATTTTTTCTTATCTTCTCGCCATCCAACGCCTCTAAATCTAACTTACCATCCTTGAAAAAAGAGGCTTCTTCCACACAACGATAAACCTCGGCGAGCTTATCATATACAACAATTGGGAAACCTTTTAAAACAAGGAAATCCCAAATAAAATCAACTTTTTCAATACGCTCTCTTATCAAATTCGAAACCTTTTCAATCATGCTTTTTTTCTTTTATATCACTCTTTTTCTTTCAACATCACAAATCCATTCCATAAATTATCATCGGGAACGGGAGCTTCAAGCTCTATTAAACTCTTCGAAACCGGATGAACAAACCGTATATATCGCGCATGCAAACAAATACTCCCATCCGGGTTTGAACGTGGCGAACCATATTTCAAATCACCCTTGATAGGACAACCTATCTTAGCCAACTGACAGCGAATCTGATGATGGCGCCCGGTTTTCAAGTCTACTTCTAACAGATAATAATTGGTTGAACTGCCGATAAGACGATAATCAAGAACAGCTTTTTTACTGCCTGGCATCTCTTTATCATAAGCATAACTTTTATTCTGCTTTTCATTGCGAACTAAGTAATTAACTAGTTCGCCCTCATCCTTTTCGGGCTTATTTTTCACGATCGCCCAATAAGTTTTCTTTACTTCGTTATTTTTGAACATTTCATTCAAACGAGTAAGTGCCTTACTGGTTTTAGCAAAGACAACAAGGCCGCTTACGGGACGATCCAGACGATGAGTTACACCGACAAAAACATTACCGGGCTTATGATACTTTTCTTTCAGATACTGTTTCACAATTTCCGAAAGCGGCGTATCACCGGTTTTGTCACCCTGGACAATCTCCGAAGCGGCTTTGCTGACTACGATGACGTGATTGTCTTCGTATACAACAGTCATTTCTATATTACATATTCATTCCACCATCGACCTGGATTACTTGTCCAGATACATAAGAAGACAAATCAGAAGCCAAGAATGTTGCTACATCAGCTATATCCTCAGGTGTACCACCTCGGCGCAAAGGAATCTTTTTACACCATTCCGCTTTAATATCATCCGAAAGAGAAGCAGTCATCGCTGTAATGATAAAACCCGGGGCTATGGCATTAGCTCGTATACCGCGTGAACCCATTTCTTGAGCTATAGATTTGGCAAGAGCTATCAAACCGGCTTTTGATGCAGCATAATTGGCCTGTCCGGCATTGCCATGTACACCAACCACAGAAGCCATATTAATGATACTACCCTTTTTCTGGCGCATCATAATTGGTATACATGCATGAATAAAATTAAAAGCCGACTTCAAATTCACATTAATAACCATATCCCATTGCTTTTCGGTCATACGCAACATCAAACCGTCACGAGTTATACCGGCATTATTAACAAGTATGTCGATTCTTCCAAAATCTTTTTGAATTTCAGCCACTACTTTTGCCGTATCGTCAAAATTAGCAGCATTAGATGCATAACCTTTGGCTTTAACACCTTTAGCTTCTATTTCTTTTACCGTGTTTGAAGCATTATCATCAATGACAAGATCGGTAAATACTATATTCGCTCCTTCAGAAGCAAACTTTAAAGCTATCGACTTACCGATACCACGTGCGGCACCGGTAATAAGAGCAACTTTTCCGTCTAATAATCCCATAATAATTAATTTGTTTAAATATTAGTCCGATGCAAGGCACCGAACACTATGTTTGTTACTATTTCTTTTTTCTTATTATCATCTATGCCAGAACCTATACTTCCACGAATATATGGAACCTCTATTCCTTTTAAGCAATAATGGAGCACCTGCGCAGTCATTTCTACATCATCTATATGAAAAACACCTTTGTCTCTACCTTCATTCAATATAAGCCGAAAGAACTGAATTTCCTTAGCATCAAATCTCTTACGCACCTTTTCTACACGCCAAATATCACGAAAAAAGTCCGCACGAAGCGTACCATTTCTAAAAACGACTTCTTTTACTGAGTCTAAACGGGTAAAGACCATCTCTATAATCTTTTTGTCAGGTGAAATTTGTTGCTCCACCACTTCTTTCAATTTATCCGAAAGAATCTCCAACTCACTTTCAACAACAGCCATGTACAATTCATCCTTGCTCTTAAAATAAGTATAAAGAGTTCTTCTTCCCTTTTTCGACGCAATAGCAATATCATTCATCGTGGTATTCTCTACACCCATCTTTGCGAACAACTGACGGGCAACATCTACCATTTTAGTTCTTGTCTTTAATATAGCCATTTTTATCTCTGCACATTTCTATATTTGTTGTGCAAAAATAAGCCTTTTCTTCGGACCATACAAGAAAAAAGTAAAGTTATTCATCTTGATTTCAAAATATTGTTGATAATGAATATTAGGCAACAGACTCTATATCAGCCATTTAACATGAAAAAGAAAACAAAATGGAAAATATAGGCTAAAAGATTTGGTGATGTCATCTGTAACACCTATCTTTGCACTCGTTAAACATCGCGGAGTGGAGCAGTTGGTAGCTCGTTGGGCTCATAACCCAAAGGTCATTCGTTCGAGTCGAATCTCCGCCACAAGTAAAAACGGATAAGTAATGATAATCATTCTTATCCGTTTTTTTTATTGCCCCTATCGTTTATCCTCTATTTTTTATCCAATCCATCAATATATAAAACAACCCCAATAAAAGAAATAGACTGGAAATAAAAATGGCTACTCTCACGAGCAGCCATTCTTTTTACTAACCTTAAATCTAATACTTATGAAAAAAACACTGTACAAAAGTACACATTTCTTGCAGACCAACAAATTTTTGAAGCTTTTCAAGCTATAATATAACATGGTTTAATAGATGATGAATAGACTTAACTATTCGTTGCTGTTATGTTAAAAATTAACTAAAAACAGCAAGAATACGGCTATTATGACTAATTAAGTATATAAATAATGCATTAGCTCAAAGACTAAATTTTAAATTATTACTGTTTACATACGGGTAAATGCACAAAACAAAGAAAAGTGAACAAAGAAAGACAGATTTGATTGCCTGAAAAATAATCCATCACAAAATTAAAAAAATAACTTGATTTTAGGTTACATACACAAGTTCCTAGCGTCCTTGTTTCAGAATAAAAGAAATAAATACCTAATTTTAAAATAATAACTATGGAAAAAAATACCACGTAACACCTTTAGTAATGTGTTTGGAAAAAGAAGTCAATAGATGTACGTATTCGACAACAAATTTCGGACCCATCGCAACAACTCAGATGATTAGGCTGTTTTAGGCTATCCGGTTGTTGTTCATAAAACAAGTTTAATCTAATTTATTCTTTAAATTTAATTTTCATGGAAAATAGAAAAACAATATTGTCAATCATAGTTATGCTATGCTTAACAATGACGGGATTTGCGCGACAAATCAGCATACAACTGAATAGCGCCAGCCCGAAACAAGCAATTAATTCTTCTCGGGTAGCCGAACAGCAACAAAATAATAAAATAATAAAAGGCACTGTTAAAGATCTTACCGGTAGTCCAATTATCGGCGCAAACGTGATAGTAAAAGGAACGGCAATTGGTTCTATAACAGATATAGAAGGTACCTTTAAATTTAATGGTCCATCAAGTGGCATATTAGTTGTGTCATATATTGGTTACTCACCCATCGAAGTTCCGATCAAAGGAAAACAATCCTTTGATCTTATTTTAAAAGAAGATAACAAAACTTTGGAAGAAGTTGTTGTTGTAGGTTATGGCACAGTAAAAAAAACCGATTTAACTGGTTCTGCTTCCCAGATTAAAACAGGAACTCTAACAGCTACCGTATCGGGCAATGTCATGGAATCTATACAAGGCAAGGCTGCCGGTGTAGCTGTATTCAATGATAACAAACCTGGTTCCACACCTTCTATTCGCGTACGTGGTAGCGGTTCTATTTCTGCCAGCAACGAGCCACTCTACGTTGTAGACGGTTTCCCTTTAATGGATAGCAATATTAATGATATAAACCCAAGTGATATTGAATCCATGGAAATATTGAAGGACGCCTCCTCAACAGCTATTTATGGTTCTCGTGGAGCAAATGGTGTAATCATGATAACTACTAAAAAAGGCACAAAAGGCACTAAGAACTTAACTGTTAATACATCAACAGGTATCCAAATACCGGGACGTCTTTCGAATTTAATCTCAGGCAATGATTTTATTAACTTCATGAATTCCGGCTATACAAATCAAGGCTCCACTGCTCCATTTCAATCTTCTGCTTCATCCTATTCTGCAAATACTAATTGGGAAAAGGAAATATTAAAGAATACAGCTCTGATTCAAGACTATAATGTAACTTTCGATGGTAATAACAATGGCACAAGCTATATGTTATCTACCGGTTTTTTTGATCAAGCCGGTCTCTTATCAGCACAAGGTTATCAAAAATATTCACTTCACGCTAACTTGCAGCATAAATTTAACAGCTGGCTGACAATTGGCTCAAACATACAATATACGTATTCAATAAATGACATCTTTGATTCTGCCCTAAGCGATGTACCCCGCTACGGTTGGGCAACCGAACCTGTAAAGAACAACGATGGGAGTTATAATATTCCATCAATGAGCAATACCTATTTAAATGATCCATGGAATCCTATATTGGACATGAACGAAACAACAAATAAGACAACTAATAACCGTTTCTTAGCCAATGAATTTACTGAATTCCAAATTTCTAAAGATTTAAAATATCGTTTGGTATTAGGTGCGGATATTAAAAATTCACGGAATTATCAATATTATACTTCCCAAACAGCAGCTAATACTTCTAAAGGTGCTAAAGGTTCGGGCTCTAACACATGGTACAAAAACATGAGTAAGATTATGGAAAATATTCTTACCTATTCTCATCAATGGGATAAGCATCGTTTAACAGCAACGGGTGTATATTCATGGCAAAACTTTACTTATGAGAACACAGAAATATCCGGGTCAGGTTTTGAGAACGATCAGACAGGTGCTTGGGATATGTCATTAGCCGATAAATCATCCGTCACATGGGCTTCCACAAAATATGATAACAAATTGATATCATTCACCGGACGCGTATCTTATGCTTACGACGACAAATATTTATTAACTGCCACCAGCCGTTGGGACGGATCTTCTCGTTTCGGAACAAATAACAAATGGGGATATTTCCCGTCAATAGGTTTGGCTTGGCGTGCTACACAAGAGCCATTCTTAAAAGATAATAATGTAATTACAGATTTAAAGATTCGTACGAGCTTCGGTATTACCGGTAATCAGGAAATCGGTAATTACCAATCTTTACCCAAATTGCTTGCCAATAACTATACGGATGGAACATCTGTAGAAACAGGTTTTTATGAATCAATCGGTAATACTAATTTAAAATGGGAACGTACAAAACAATGGGATTTCGGTTTTGATCTTTCTTTATGGAGTCGTTTAAATATTAACTTCGATTATTATACCCGATATACGAACGATTTACTATATAATGTTCCTATTCCTTCTACTTCAGGATTTACTTCTATTTTGAATAATGTGGGCGAAGTTTCAAATAAAGGTTTTGAAGTAACTATAGGCGGAAACATTTATAAACATAATGATTTTAAATTAGGCGCATCAGTAAATCTTACATATAATAAAAACGAGATAAAAAAATTGTACAATGATGTAGATGAGGTAGATGTAAATTACGGATCGTCAGGATTGGGCAGAATATTAAAAGTAGGTCAACCGGTAGATGCTATTTATGCACGTCATTCATTAGGTATAATTAAGACGCAGGAACAACTTGATGCCTATAAGACAAAAGTTCCAGGTACGGCATCTAATG
The DNA here is from genome assembly GCA_023227685.1 of Bacteroidaceae bacterium. Taxonomy (GTDB): domain Bacteria; phylum Bacteroidota; class Bacteroidia; order Bacteroidales; family Bacteroidaceae; genus JALNVG01. The sequence goes on along the minus strand of JALNVG010000012.1, from coordinate 223 downwards.
CTCAACTGGGTGATGAGATGTATCAAGATGTTGATAATGACGGATCAATTACTACAAAAGATTATGTTAGCATCGGTTCAGTCCAACCAAAATACTATTATGGTATAAATATTAATGCTGAATATAAAAAGTTCTCTTTCAATATTTATGGCCAAGGTGGTATGAAATATGCATCAATCGCAGGAGCCGAAGACAGTTCTACTAATGGTACGGAATGGGCTAT
>JALNVG010000011.1 GCA_023227685.1 Bacteroidaceae bacterium | reverse complement strand
TTTCTCCGGATCCGAGTGAATTGTATATTAAGTTTGAAGGTGTGTCTGGGTTGTGTGTGAGATTTCTCATGGAATGGTCATTGCTGATTTGTTTGAGCCATTTGTCGCGGAATAAGTAGAGCCTACTGTCACCTATGTTGACAAATATTGTTGTTTTTTTTGTCCATACCATACTGATAAGAGTTGATCCCATACCGTATAAATCAGGCGTTTCTTGAGCTTTTTTTTGGATAAATCGGTGCGTTTCTTTCGTGAAATCAGTGATGCTTTTTTTTGTGGTTTTGAAATCAGCATCATTGGGCAATGTGTGGCGCCATATCATCAGGCTTTCAATAATTAACCGGCTTGCTACTTCTCCTCCGTTTTGTCCTCCCATGCCGTCGGCTACAGCTACAACGATGGGACTATCAGTATCAACGGAATAGGCGGTTAACATTTGGCTTTCTGTAACAATATCGTTTTGTATTATAGCTAAGTCTTCATTGTTATTGCGTTTTAGCCCAATGTTTGTTATGGCAAAGAATCTTAGAAACATAGTGAATTATTTTACTGTGAATTTTATAAAGGCAATGCGAATAGTATCGCCGGTTTTGAAAGGTGTTTTTTCTCCTTTTATTAATTTTTTTTCGTTGATGAAAGTACCGTTTGTCGATCCCAAATCTACTATACTCCAAGTTTGTTGTGCGGGATCAAAGTTTAATTCTGCATGTTTTCCGGAGATGAAGCCATTTTTGCAGAAAACAGAAACCCAGTCTCCTGCTCGACGACCAATGAGATACTTGCCTTTTTCTGAATTTAATGTGAGTGAAGCGGAGTTTCCGAGACCTTCTAAAGTGGTGGAAATGGGTTGAACAGCTTTGGAGGCAATAGTATTAATGGGGCGATTATTGTATGTTTCTTGATTAAAGTCTTTTGCCAGCATCAATTTTGTACCACATTTTGTACAAATTTTGCCACGTCCGAATGTTAGGCATTGAGGACATATCCTTAATTCTTTGCCACATTGGTCACAAAAGTAGCTATTATCGTCAATACTTATTTTGCAAAAGGGACAAATCTTCATATTTATATAATTTATATATACGTTTAGGACCTGATATCTTCTTCTTTGATGGTGATAAAATCTTCATCCGAAGGTGCTTCTGAGCTTTCCAGGCGATTGTTTTGGTATTCAATTGCTTTATTGAACAGTTTTTCTATTTCGGCTGCATTATCCGTGTGGTGACTTTGAAAGTAAGTCGGTAAAAAAGTTTCTGCTTCAGTTGTGAGTTTCATCCTTTTTTTATTGACGTAATTTTTGAATAATTCAACTAAATCTTCAACGCTGAAGTCATCGAAGTTGATAATATCTTTAAATTCTGTCTTTATGGACGGACATTTTTTTGTTAAAACCTCCCATTCTTGAGGGCTAACGTCCAATATACAAACGGTTTTTCCGACATCTGTTTTAATTTTATCGAGTAGAGCTACCTCAATATCTTGCAATTGTGGTGCGGAAATCCAATAGGCAATTTTATTAAAAAAAAGTACACCGTTTTTAGCTTCAAGCCATTGCGCATCAATGAGATGTTTGCTCTCGCCCAGAAAACTTCCTATGGATTTATCCGCACTTGTTGTGTAGCAAATATCACTTTTCAGCAAGCCTAGTTTGAAGAACGTTTTGCCGACTATTTTTGCAAAAGTGGCTTTTCCAGTATATTTGTTGCCTACAAATACAAAATTACAATTGTGGTTTATAAATTCTTGTTTTGTTATTTCTGTACGTTTGCGGTTGTTACGGATATGGCGGAATGTGGTTTTAATGTTTTCTTTGGCAGTTTTTTGTCCTATTAATACATTAAATCCGTCTAACGAGTCACTTGTCGGTTCGGTTGTGGTACTTGTTTCTTTTTTTGTTTGTCCGTCAATGTCACTCATGATCAGAGTTATTAAGTCTTCTCTTGTGCATGTGCCTTTATTGAGTGAATCTTGCAATCGTGCTCCTTGTCGTTCTTTGGCTTCCCTGAAAGTGCTTACGACGGTACCTGCATTTCCAAAAGATTGTGGGTTGCGTGTGTTGTACATGTTTTGGAAGAAAACCGATAGATGTTTATCAGCATCATCATCGAGTTTCATCTTGTTTTTCTTTATAAGACTGCGGAAGATTTTTTCTAATGCATTAGGCTTGTAATCTTCAAATTCGATTTTTCGGAATCGGCGTGCCAATCCGGAATTGGTATCAAGAAACTCATTCATTTCTTTGGTATAACCGGCTAAAATACAAACAAATTTGCCCGCATCTCTTGTTAATCTTTCAAGCAAGGTGTTAATTGCTTCTTGACCGAAATTATTATCTTTTGAGTTTCCTTTGTTTAATGAATAGGCTTCGTCGATAAATAATACGCCGCCTAGTGCACTGTCAATAACCTGATTAGTCTTGATGGCTGTTTGGCCCACATATCCGGAAACAAGGTCTTGCTCGGTGGCTTGTACTAAATGTCCGCGGGTGAGTACTCCCATAGAACTCAGAATATCCGCCATGAGTTGTGCTACGGTAGTCTTTCCGGTGCCTGGGTTACCGACAAAGATGTAATGTGGAGCAATGCGCTTGGATTCTTCTTGAGTGATTGCTGCACGTTTATCTTCAACATTGAATGAAGCTATCAAGTCGGAAATGTGTTTCTTTATATTGTCAAGTCCCACCAATTCATTTAAGTTTTTGAGCGCATCTTCGGTGCTGATGACTTCGGGTGCCTCATAAGGAATATCTTCGGGTATGATGGTCTTATAATTTTCGGGCTTGCGTTTGTCTTTGGATATTGCGCGCACCCGAATAGCTTGTCTTGTTTTGGTTGTTTCTAACAACTTACTCATTTCTCCGGCATTGCCCCAACTGTTATCTTTGCTTGATAGTAATTCGTTTATTTTCTTAAACAGGATTGTTTCACTGTCTGCAGTTAAGAACAAGTCCTGATGTTGGGCCATTTTTTTATATATTTGTATTAGCTCAAGCGGAGTGTAGTCTTTGATATGTATGCGATGTGTGATGCGTCGCGATATTCCGTCGTTGGCCCGGATAAAATTATCCATCGGTTGGCGGTATCCGGCAAGGACGACAGCAAATTTACCAGCGTCGTCTTCCATTCGTTTCATTAGAACTTCGATGGCCTTGGTAGCTTCTTCGTCTTTTGTGCCCGCATTATTTTGTGGTGCAAAGGCATAGGCCTCATCTATAAATAGTAGTTTGCCCATGGCCAAGTCACACATCTTCGACATGTTTTCTCCAGCTGTATTGGCATAACCGCCCACAATATCTTTTCGCTGGCATTCAATGACTTGTGGTGAGGGGAGTAGTTTCATGGCGTATAATATCTCGCCTAGTTTACGTGCTACGGTTGTTTTTCCTGTTCCAGGATTTCCTGTCAGCAAAATATTTAATTTGATGGTTTGCCGGGTCATAATGCCAATATTCAGCCGTTCGTCCATGTCAGCCTTTTGAATGGCAAGTTCTTTGATAAAAGTCTTTACTGATTCCATGCCGACGAATTCTTCGTCGAGTTGCCGGATGATTTTATCTACTGAAATTTCTTTTAGAGCTGCTTCGCCTTCGATATCGGTACGTGTGAGTATGTTTTGCATTTCGTCGGTGTAGCCTTCGGTATCTCGTATGGTATTAAGACGTTTACGCTGGCGGGATATGGCTTCATCAAAAGTGGTACGGACGTTTCGTGCATTCCCGAAATTTTTGGTGCGGGTGCGATACATTTTTTCAAAGAATTTAGAGATATGCTCGCCGGCATCTTTATTTAGTGTAAGTCCTTTTTTCTTGACAAGGTTGCAAAATATTTGTGTAAGTTCTTCGGGTTTGTAGTCTTTAAATTCGAGTACTTTATTGAAGCGCGAAATAATGCCGGAGTTGGAAGCAAAGAAATCTTGCATCTCTTTAGTATATCCGGCAAGGATGCAGACAAATTGTCCCCGCTTTTCTTCAACGGGTTTGAGTAATGTGTCTATGGCTTCTGACCCAAAATCGCTTCGCCCTCCCTTTGACAAGGTATAAGCTTCATCAATAAACAGAACGCCACCCATCGCACTTTGTACGGCTTTCATTGTTTTGGGTGCAGTTTCGCCGATGTACTGACCGACCAGAGCATCACGGGTGACTTCAATGAGCTGTCCGTTGGGCAGAACGCCGAGTGCGTTCAATATATCGGCAAATAATCTTGCAATAGTTGTTTTTCCGGTTCCCGGATTGCCGAGGAAGATAAATTGATCATTGAAAGGTGGCATGGCCTTTGGGTCATTCTTTTGTTTGCGGTAGCTTTCAATGTTGTCTACCCAATTGTGTACTTCGGTTTTAATATTATCAATGCCGACAAATTGGTCTAGCTCAGCTAAAATTTCTTTTGTTGTTCGTTCTATGAAAATATTGCCTGTTATATCTTCTTCTTCTACGATCGTTCCGTTACGTTTGAACAGCATTTTATATATGTCGCCAGCTTTCTGTGTGGCCTCATATCCGTTTCCGAATTCTACCGAGCGATGTTTGATCAGATATTTAAAGTAGCCTAAAAGTTTTTTATTGGCTTCCGGGGAAATGCTTAGATTTCTTTCTCCTAATTTATAGAGGCAGAGTTGGTGAAGCTCGTTAGCTGAGAAGTCTTTTAAATCAAATTTATATTCAAATCTGTTTATTCCACTTTTCTTTGCTTCAAAATAAGATTTAATAATACTTTGTTCACCGGATAGTATAATGATAGGATGGGCTTCCCAACCAGAATTTACTTCTCGTTCCCAAGATTCCATCATACTTAGCAGGCTGTCGATGGGTGAAAGCGTATCGGTTTGGTTCATCAATAGATGTACATGATCAAAATACAAGATGCTTCCTCGGAGTTTATTCAATTCTTTATCGTTGAGGTTTTTTATGTATTCTTCAAAATTAGGGGCATCGATGCGTATCATTTCCGGTTGAGAAATAAGATGTTTGCTAAAGAACAAGTTCTGTATGATGTCCCCGAGATAAGTCTTTCCGGATCCGGAATTACCCAGAATAAGCATATTGAGGTTAGTATGTTGTATCCCCTTTTCTTTGTATAAGGCACTTGTAGTGGCTATTTCGTTCAATTGAACCATTATTTCCGATTTTCCGACAATGCTTTGCGTCATTTTATCTAAAATTGACGATAGTTGTGTACCGCAAAATTTGCAAAATCTAGCGGCGTTTCGATTCGGTTTGTGACAATTCGGACAATTAATCATTATTTTTATGCTTTACTTTTTTATTATTCTTTCAGATTACTGAGCCGTAAATTTTGAAAGAATCCCTCTAAGGCATCTTTATTTAAGTAGTATTTAATGAAGTTAGCCTTTCTTTTGAATACAAAGTCTTTTGCTTTTCCAGTTTTAAAAGCTCTGAATTTGCCAATAAATCTTGTTCCGTAGTTGGTGAATTCTCCTGAAAAATCGCCATCTAATATACCGTTTCCTGGATCTTCGTCTTGTAATATAAGAGTCTTTGATTGTCTTGAGTAGTTACCTGTAAAGAGTTGGCTAACAGGTTTTTTATATTCAACATAGATAGAAGCTCTGACCATGTTTTGTTCTGCTGTGTAAAAAACCATATTGGCCGGATGTCCATCGTAAGTACCATTCCATTCGCCTTTGAGTTCACTGAATCTGATACCGATGGTCGGACCGATTTGCGGATTAACGTATATGGCAAAAACGATGAAGGTTATGGCAATGATGATCCCGATAATAAAACTTCTTACGAGATGAATAAACATATCCTTAATTCTCAGATAAAATTTGTTGGTCTTTGTAATAAAAGTTGAAATAAATTCAGTGCCATTGGGAGTGTTGAATGTGTAGATCAATGGTTCTGATATTTTTGTTTCAAAATCTTCACCGATGGATTTGATTTTAGTTATTACTTTATTATTTATTTTATTGTTTATGATGCAGCTTTTGATGAAATAGTAAATTAACAAACCGATTAAGACTATGATTCCCCAATTAGCAAATGGGAGAAAAAAGGAAAAGAGTATAAACAAGAGGTAGTAGGTAATAAAACTAATGGTTGCGGCAAGAATCAGGGAAAGAAAGAATCCTATTGATGTGGTAAATAAAATAAGAAAGCTCAAGAGAATTGTTGTACCCCCGAAAATTGTATACGATATATTAGGCAACGGATTTCCAATAAACGGGAGATTAAAGAAAGCTAAATCAATAATGGTTATTAATAATGGTGCAATGACGCAGAAGGCGATGGCTATGTGTAATATATGTATCCGATCCAAGGATTTTTCTATTTGACCGGAACGGTCTCGTATGATGTTTTTTGCAAAATTGTATTTTTTTACAATATTATAATTAATGCTTAATTTTTGTAAGAAAGAAACATATTGATCGGTTAGTTTTTCAAAATCATTGTTTTCTTTCATTTCCGCATAAGGATTTTCTTGAAAGAAGATTGTGATCCAATCGGACAAGTATCCATTTCTCAATTCTTCTCTTAGTGCTTCAGGATCGATGGATTTTAATTCATTTAAGGAATGGATAGTTTTGTCAACCTTAGGAAAATAATATGCGGGTGTGTTGTCTTTGCCCATGAGACCTTTAATTGTTTTGAATATAGCAATGGTTTCATTATATGGTCCCGGTTTATCTGTATTTTCTTTGGAGTTGATTTCATAACAGTAGTTTATCCATTCAATTTGTTTGTCGAAGTGACCTTTAGCCTTTAAATAAAAGTATAAACGTGTACCATTGAAATGTTGTAAATCATTAATGAAATTTGCAGTTTTCTTGTCTTCTTCGGTTTGGGGGTTCTTTCGATTGATGCAGTAGTATTGAATAGCTTTTTCATTTATTAATTCGGCTATCTCTTCTATGGACATATGGCACGGACCTTCATCAGATGAGAGAGAGAGTTCATATGAACGGTGTAGGTCAAGATTATAAACTACAGCCCAGAAAGGTTTGTCTTTGTTGTCGGTAAATCCCTCCTTTTGAGCTAAGGCATTTTTGCAGATTTTACTGTCGTGATTCTCAAGCCACACAAGAAAACTATTTGATACGAAAGCTAAAAGTTCTCCATCGGTAATTGTATTGATACGTTTGTTTAGAGATTTGGCAATTTCCTCCGGATTGTTGTATTCTACAATATTCCCATCGGCAAAAATAAGTGGATAAGGTTGATCTGTAGCTATGGCAAAAATAAATTCAAGCAATGAATCAGAAGGATTGATTGCAAATTTATCTTTGTATTTATCGCATAAAGTACCTCGCCCGTGTGATCTTAAGTAACAGAATAGTTTAGCATTCGGATTAGTCAATTCAATTGTATAATCGCTAAAATAGGTGAATACATCTTGAGAAATATCTTTATCTGTTGTACAGACATCTCCCTGTATACCCTGGTACGGGCGTGTAGGGCTGAGCAAGAATATGGACATATAAGTGCAACCGTAGTCGTCGGTATAAGTTTTGATGATTTCATCAAGTTCGGTAGCCATTTTGTTGCGGTTGCATTCATATAGCCATTTGGATATATTACCATGCCGCAAATATTTGATTGCTGTTTCAATAGCGTCGTACATGAAGCCTGCCAGCTCTTGGGGTGTATAGGCAACAAGTCCCTTTGTTTCATCAAACATAAAAGGTATATTGGTACGTACGTATGCATTCAAATCTATTTGCAGCAATTTCCCGTTGGCCCAACGTTTGAATTCTTCACTTCCCCAACGTTTGGTCTCATCGGCTACAGTGAGTCCTTTGATTAGAGTCAAGAGGTTTTCTGATAAATCAGTCGGATAGGGTAAATTACTTTTAGATTTTTTTTCAAATAAATCAAATATACGGTTTTTCCCTGTTTTGTCACCCATTTCTATACGAAATTGTGCTTCGCCCATCCAAAGACTTATTAGCATGATGCCTAGAGAATAGAAATCTGATTTATTGGTAAGTCGTACTTTGTTGCCTGATACGTTATACATCTCGGGGGCATTATAGGTTGTTGTCCCACTTTGGCGGGAATAGGAAAAACCATTTTCGTCGATAATGCTTGATATCCCAAAGTCAGCCAATAAAATACTTGTTTGTGTATTATCGGTAAAGTAAAAATTGCTGGGCTTAATGTCTTTATGTAAGACATGCTTTTTATGACATAGACTAATGCATGCAGCTGCATTGATCGCGATTTTTCTTAATAAGTCTTCATCCTTATTTAGTTTGATATGGTCAAGTGTATCGTAAGCCATATAGCTCATGAGAGAAAAAGATTGTGTAACGTTTGGCTGTGATGAGCTTGTCCATTGTCCATAGTCAAGAAGTGGAATGGTGAAGCCTGATCGGCTTAATGATTTTAGGACTTGCATCACCTCACTTTTCGGAGTGTAATTGGGGTAATATAATTTCAGTGCGAATTGTTGTTTTTCTTTGGTGACTAATAATACATCTGCCTCGCCGGTTTTTTCGGTTGATAAGGGTTTAACGTATTTGTAGCTTGCGCCGTTTAATATATAGATTGATTCAGGAGATACCGATATATTGTTATCTCCTAATAAAGAATAAGATGATTTTTCGGAATATTCTATATTAGTTGCTTCGGGATGAATGGTATTTTCATATATACCGGAATTTGTTGATTCCGGTTGAGATGTGTTTTCGGCCATAGAGTGTATTGTTCTTTCGTCGGATTCGTTATCGTTAATATCGGGTTGGTCTATTTTCTTTTGTTTCTTGCTCATCTGTTTAAAAAGAAATGATTATCCTCAAAGTTCATATTTATATACTCAATATTCAAACATTTCTCACTAAAAGCTTTGTAAAAAACGTATATTGAATTGTGATATTTTCATTGCTTTGAATCTTTAAGCATTGCAAAGTTAATCATTTCTTACCAAATATAGTTAGACACCAGAGTTAATTTTAGAATTATTGCGGATTATTGTAAAAAATAGTGTATTAAGTAGAGTAGTTATGTGTTAAATAGAAACTTCCAGATATTTCCATTTTCCTCCATGCCACGGTTCGATACACGCTTCTGGGTTTGTGTGAAAACATCCACAAAAATTACATATCCATCCTTTTCTAGCTTCCCCGTTCTTTGTTGTCAGATTGTGCAATTTGCGGGCGGCAAAATAGTCTCGTTGTATTTGTGGCGAAGAACCTGATGGGGGCGCTAATTTATTTAATAAATCTTGTATTTCTGCTATTTTCTTTTTGTATTCGGGTAGTATTTGATTGTATTCTTGTTGCGAATTTACATTTTTTTCTTCTTCTTGATCTGTTGTTCCTGCAAATTTAGGAACTTCTACCTGGCTTAATTCTTTTACGAATTTGCGAAATTCATCAACTAATTTTTTGTCTTCTTTACTTAATTCAGCGATAGCTGGTATATTATCTTTCGGGGATTTATGTATTATTTTTTCTATATTTGATAGGCCTTTTGCTGCCCTTATTATTTCTTGATACAAGGGATCAGCTATTGCTTCTTCCAGCATCTTTTGACCGCGTTCACTTACTGGAGTTTGGCATTTATAGCAAAAGTTTCGGAAATTTAATGTGCCACATTTTGGACACGAAATTCCCTCGATGGGGCCTCCGCATTCGGGGCAGAAAAGGTCGGTAGGTTCTAGTTTTGCTCCGCAAAAAGAGCAAATGCCATTCTGTAAAGGGTGCATACAGTTTGGACAAAGTTCTGCGGTGTCATCAACTTCGGCTCCACAATGACGACAATGCCGTTTCGTTTCTATTGGGGATGGATCTTGAATTTGAGAATGATTTAGAGCTTTTTCTTTTTCTTTATATTGAATGTGCTGAGGTTCTGCTTTAGCCATATTCTTTTGATTTTATAAAAAAAGTAATAATTTTGTCAATCTTAATTTTGGTAATTTGCATTTGCAAGTTTAGCGTAAATATTTTATTTATGCAAATATCTTTTGGTAAAAGGTTCTGTTTTATACAGACTTTCTTTGTAGAAGTTATTATGTCTATTTTTTATTCGCAGTCAGCCTGATTTATTTAAACTTTCTGAAGTTTTAGAAGTAAAAGGATTTATATTTTGCAGGTTTAATTATTTTTATTTAAGTTGCTTTAAACTTGTACTTTTTAAAAGTCTGTTTTTTTAAGAGCAATAAAGTCATTTGTCGTTTTTTTAAATGATTTTATTATTAAATAATATTTTACTAAAGGACAAGGAGTATTCTATTTCTTAGTTGTATTTTAGATAACCGGGCTATTGCAATACCCTGTTTTGTAAGTATATATATCTTTTTGTGATAATTATACGCGGTACTTGCCATTGAAACGTATTCCTTTTAAAAAAAGACACGCTTGCAGGTATATTAAATGAAGAAATAGGTAGTGATAATAGCTATTTGTAAAATAATTTAATGCATTGAGAAAATAGCGATAGAAAAATTTTCATTGTAGATTTTTTTTTTTAATTTTGGGAATAATATGAGAATAGTAATTAACCATTAAATAACATAAATATCTATGAGCTATTTACGATTTGATAAAACCTTGATGACGAATTTGGAGGAATCTCTTCAACGGGAAGTTCTTCGAACGAATAATTCGGGAGGTTATCATTGTACAACTATTGTAGATTGCAATACGCGTAAGTATCATGGTTTATTGGTCATACCAGTGCCGGAACTTGATGATGAAAATCATGTATTGCTTTCTTCCTTGGATGAAACGGTTATACAGCATGGTGCGGCATTTAACCTAGGTATACACAAATATCAAGGTAATAATTTTAGTCCTAACGGTCATAAATATATTCGTGAGTTTGATTGTGAACATATACCGGCAACTGTTTATCGAGTAGGAGGAGTCATTTTACAAAAAGAAAAAATTTTTGTGCATTATGAAAGCCGTATATTGATCCGTTATACATTGCTTGATGCTCATTCTGCTACGACATTACGATTTCATCCTTTTTTGGCTTTTCGGAGTGTTTATGAATACACACATGAAAATTCCAGAGCAAGTCGTGATTATGAATCAGTAGAGAATGGTATCAAAACTTGTATGTATCCAGGTTATCCAGAATTGTATATGCAGTTAAACAAGAAAAACAAGTTTGTTTTCCAACCGGATTGGTATCGCGGCATTGAGTATCCGAAAGAGTTGGAGCGTGGTTATGATTTTAATGAAGATCTTTACGTACCCGGATATTTTGAGGTTGATATAAAAAAAGGGGAGAGTATTATTTTTTCGGCCGGAACATCTGAAATTTCATCAATAAAATTAAAAAAACTATTTAATTCTGAAGTCGCTGATCGTACTCCACGTGACAGCTTTTACCATTGTTTGAAAAATTCTGCCCACCAATTCCATAATTTACAAGAAGGTGAACATTATGTATTGGCTGGTTATCCATGGTTTAAATGTCGTGCACGTGATATGTTTGTCTCTCTACCAGGTATTACATTGTCTATAAATGAAGTGGATCAGTTTGAGGCTGTGATGAAAACTGCAGAAAAAGCTATATATAATTTCTTGAACGATAGGCCTATAGGCTACAAAATTTATGAGATTCAGCATCCTGACGTTCTTTTATGGGCAATTTGGGCCATTCAACAATATGCTAAAGATGTGTCACGTGAAAAATGTAGTGAGAAATATGGACAGTTGTTAAGGGATATCATGGAATTTATCCGCCAGCGGAAGCATGAAAATCTATTTATACATGAAAATGGTTTGATTTATTGTAATGGTAAGGATACAGCCATTACCTGGATGAATTCTACGGTTAATGGCCGTCCTGTGATCTTGCGTACGGGTTATATCGTAGAGTTTAATGCGCTTTGGTATAATGCTCTTTGTTTTGTATCTGATATATCACGTGAAAGCGGTGATATCGCTTATGCCGATTCTTTGATTGCGCAAGCTGAAATAACGGGTAAATCGTTTATTCGAGTTTTCCGTAATGAATATGGTTATCTTTATGATTATGTAGACGGCAATATGATGGATTGGAGTGTACGTCCGAATATGATATTTACTGTTGCTTTTGATTATTCTCCTTTAGATCGTGTGCAAAAAAAACAAATACTTGATATTGTGACTAAGGAATTACTAACTCCTAAGGGACTTCGATCGCTAAGTCCTAAGAGTGGAGGATATAATCCTAATTATGTTGGTCCTCCTTCTAATAGGGATTTGGCTTATCACCAAGGTACAGTATGGCCTTGGTTAATGGGGTTTTATATGGAGGCCTATTTGAAAATTTATAAAATGAGTGGCTTATCTTTTGTTGAGCGTCATTTGATCGGTTTGGAAGATGAGTTGAGTAATCATTGTGTTGGCTCCTTACCAGAACTTTTTGATGGAAATCCACCTTTTAAAGGGCGTGGTGCAGTTTCGTTTGCAATGAATGTTGCCGAGACTTTGCGTACGCTTAGATTATTAAAGAAGTTTTATCAATAAAGAGAGGAACATCATGAAAGTTTTAATGTTTGGTTGGGAGTTCCCTCCACATATTTTAGGTGGGTTAGGTACTGCGAGTTACGGAATGACAAAGGGGTTGAGTAAACAAGCGGATATGGAAATAACGTTTTGTCTTCCTAGGCCTTTGGGGGATGAGGATCGTAGCTTTGTTAAAATAATTGGTATGAATAGTACTCCTGTTGTTTGGCGTGATGTTAATTGGGATTACGTAAATAGTCGTGTCGGCAGTTATATGGACCCACAGTTATATTATGATTTGCGTGATCATATTTATGCTGATTTCAGTTATATGTACACCAATGATTTGGGATGTATAGAGTTCTCGGGTAAGTATCCCGAAAATTTATATGAGGAGATTAATAATTATTCTATTGCTGCCGGTGTTATCGCTCGTCAACAAGATTTTGATATTATACATTCTCATGATTGGTTAACTTATCCGGCAGGTATTCATGCCAAACAGGTTTCCGGAAAACCTCTGGTAATACATGTTCATGCTACAGATTTTGATCGTAGCCGTGGTCATGTAAATCCAACAGTTTATGCTATAGAAAAGAATGGCATGGATCATGCCGATCATATTATGTGTGTTAGCGAATTGACTAGACAGATTGTTATTAATAAATATTTTCAAGATCCTCGTAAGGTTTCTACCGTACATAATGCTGTATCTCCACTTTCAAAGGATATACAAGATATTGTAACAAAAAAAATTCCTAATGAAAAAATTATTACGTTTTTGGGGCGTATAACAATGCAAAAGGGACCGGAATATTTTGTAGAAGCGGCTTCTATGGTACTACATAGGACGCAAAATGTGCGTTTTGTGATGGCTGGTGACGGAGATATGATGAATCAGATGATTAATCTTGTTGCCAATCGTGGTATAGCTGATCGTTTCCATTTTCCCGGTTTTATGAGAGGACAGCAGGTCTATGAGGTTTTGAAGGCTAGTGAGGCTTATATTATGCCTTCAGTCTCTGAACCTTTTGGCATTTCTCCATTGGAGGCAATGCAGTGTGGTGTTCCAACAATTATATCTAAACAGTCCGGTTGTGCCGAGATCTTAGATAAATGTTTCAAAATTGATTATTGGGATATTAATGCGATGGCTGATGCTATTTATGCTATTTGTGCTTATCCGGCTCTACATGATTTTCTTATGAATGAGGGTAAAAAAGAGGTAGATCAGATTACTTGGGAAAAGGTTGGTTATAAAATCCGACGTATTTATGATGAAGTTATCAATAATAGTAAAAAGAATTAATAATATACACTATGAGAACAATTTGTCTCTATTTTGAAATACATCAAAATGTACATTTGAAAAGATATCGTTTTTTTGATATCGGTACTGATCATTACTACTATGATGATTATGCTAATGAAACTGCTATTACAGAAATTACTGAGCATTCCTATATTCCCGCTTTGAATACCTTGATAGAAATGGTGAAAAATTCGGATGGTGCTTTTAAAGTAGCTCTTTCTATTTCTGGTGTGGCTTTAGAGCAGTTGGAAATACATGCACCTGCCGTAATTGATTTGTTGAGACAACTAAATGATACTGGTTGTTGTGAATTTTTGGCTGAACCTTATTCCCATGGATTGTCTTCTTTGGTTAATGAACAATGTTTCCGGGAGGAAGTGATGCGTCAGGCTGATAAAATGAAGAGTATTTTTGGAAAGACACCTAAGGTCTTTCGTAATTCAAGTTTGATATATTCGAATGAAATAGGCGGAATAGTTGCATCTATGGGTTTTAAGGGTATGCTTACTGAGGGTGCGAAACATATTTTAGGGTGGAAGAGTCCTCATTATCTTTATCATTGCATAGAAGCTCCAAAATTGAAATTGCTGTTAAGGGATTTTAAATTGTCCGATGATATTAGTTTACGTTTTTCCAATTCAGAATGGAACGAATATCCATTGTTTGCAGATAAATATATCAGTTGGATTGATGAGATGCCTCAGGAAGAACAGATAATAAATATTTTTATGGAATTAAGTTCTCTTGGTATTGCTCAACCTCTTTCTTCTAATATACTTGAGTTTGTAAAAGCGTTGCCGAATTGTGCTAAAGAGAAAGGTATTACGTTTTCTACTCCTACGGAAATCATTACGAAGCTGAATTCTATTTCTGCTTTGGATGTTAATTACCCGTTATCTTGGGTTGATGAGGAGCGTGATACGAGTGCTTGGTTGGGAAATTCACTTCAACGTGAGGCCTTTAAGAAGTTATATAGTGTGGCCGAACGAGTTTATTTGTGCCAAGATCGTCGTATTAAGCAGGATTGGGATTATCTGCAGGCAAGTAATAATTTTCGTTTCATGACGACTAAAAAGACTGGCCTCCGTTTGAATAGAGGAATTTATGATTCGTCATTTGATGCATTTACTAATTATATGAATATTTTGGGTGATTTCATTAAGAGAGTTGATGCTTTATATCCTGTAGATGTGGATAATGAAGAATTAAATTCTTTGTTGACTACTATTAAAAATCAGGGAGAAGAGATTGATGAGCTTCATAAGGAAATAAAAAAAATGTATTTAACGGAGAAAGCTACTTTAGAAAAAGTGGAGTCTAATAGGTCCATTGAAATTTTAAAGAAAAAGATGGGTAATATTACAGAGAATATTAAAACAAAAGAACCTCGAGGTTCTAATTCTAATAAAGTTACGAAAGAGGGGGCTAAAACAAAAGATTAAAGATTATGTTTAAATTAATAAAAAAGCGCAAGTTTATTAAACTTGCGCTTTTTTATTAATTTTGTGATATCTTTTATGGGAAATATAATGCTTTTATTTATTTATTTCACTTGTTGCAGTTTCTCTTATTTTATTGTAGAAAGCTTCACAGGCATCAGTATATGTATCTGGTGATTGGTATTCCAAAATAGGTTTCTGTCTTTTTTGTGCATATTCCATAATTTCAGGGATGACATTTTTGCTATTCTGTATAACGCCATCTGAGTATTCAATGGCCAATTTGCTTAAGGACGTATAATTTATTGGTTCTTTGAGCAGAGTGATATCTTTTTTATAAATACCTTTCATTAACAATTTATTGGCAAAGTTGTTATCCAAATTACTTTGGAAATCTTTGTCATATACTGAGAATATAATTTTTGAATTACGGAAAGAGGGTTCTTCACTATATGCTTTTTTGATGTAAAGCGGTGCAAGCGCTGTCATCCATCCGTGGCAATGTATTATATCAGGACACCATCTTAATTTTTTTACAGTCTCTAGAACACCACGAGTGTAAAAAATCGTTCTACTGGCATTATCGTCATATTCAACTCCTTTTTCATCGGTGGTGAGTAATCTGTTTTGAAAGTAATCATCATTGTCGATAAAGTACACTTGCATACGTGCTGATTGTATGGAGGCAACTTTAATAATGAGCGGATGATCTGTATCATCAATAATCAAATTCATCCCCGAGAGTCTTATGACTTCGTGTAATTGATTTCTGCGTTCGTTAATGATTCCCCATTTGGGCATAAAAGTTCTTATTTCATTGCCCTTTTCTTGAATGGCTTGAGGTAAATTCCTACCAACAAGAGACATTTCTGTTTCCGGAACGTAAGGGGTGATTTCCTGTGTAATAAATAATATTTTTGTTGATTTTGTCATATTAAAACGATGATTCACGTGTTTATTCTGCAAATATACACAAAAAAAACGGTTTTTATCTTGTGTTTTCTTTCTTTATATGCTAAATATTAGTTTATTTTGCACTGAATTCTGTCATATACAGAATATAAATTTATTATAAGAATGAAAATAGTACGTACAATTAAAGATTTACAAAACGAATTAACACCATTAAAGATTGAAGGGAAGAAAATCGGTTTGGTGCCTACCATGGGTGCATTGCATGTTGGACATGCTTCACTTGTGGAACGTAGTGTAAAGAATAATGATGTAACAGTAGTTAGTGATTTTGTTAATCCTACTCAGTTTAATGATAAGAACGATTTAAAAAAGTATCCACGGACCCTTGAAGCAGATTGTGCTTTGTTGGAAAAGTGTGGCGCTGATTTTCTTTTTGCCCCCCCCGTAGAAGAAATGTATCCTGAACAGGATACTCGTACTTTTAGTTTTGCCCCTCTTGATACTGTTATGGAAGGTGCTTTCCGTGCGGGACATTTTAATGGCGTTTGTCAAATTGTAAGTAAATTGTTTTATGCTGTAGCACCGGATAGGGCTTATTTTGGCGAGAAGGATTTTCAACAATTGGTCATAGTTCGTGCGATGACTAAAAAATTGAAGCTGAATATTGAGATAGTGGGATGTCCAATAGTTCGTGAATCCGACGGGTTGGCTTTGAGTAGTCGCAATAAACTATTATCTGCCGAAGATAGAAAGATTGCTCTTAATATATCCCGGATCTTATTTAAAAGTAGTAATTTTGCAAAATCGCATACGGTAGAAGAAACACGGAAAATGGTTGAAGAGAATATTGCGGTTACTGCAGGATTGCAATTGCAATACTTTCAAATTGTGGATGGCTATACATTGCAAGAGATAAAGAAATGGAGTGATGCTTCCTATGTCGTTGGATGTATTACCGTTTTTTGTGGTGTGGTGCGTTTGATTGATAATGTTAAGTATAAGGAATAATTAAAGAATAGTATTGTTATGATGATTGAAATGTTGAAGTCGAAAATTCATTTTGCACGTGTTACTGAAGCAAATTTGAATTATATGGGTAGCATCACAATAGATGAAGATCTTATGGATGCGGCTAATATGATTGCTGGCGAAAAAGTTTTTATTGCAGACAACAACAATGGTGAGCGTTTTGAAACCTATATTATTAAGGGGGAACGAGGCTCTGGCAAAATATGTCTTAATGGAGCTGCTGCTCGTAAGGTTCAAGTAGGAGATATTGTGATTATTATGTCTTTTGCTTTAATTGATTTTGAGGAGGCTAAGTCATTTAAACCAACTATAATTTTCCCTGATTCGAAAACTAATCACTTGGTAAAGTGAAAAATATTAATAATAAAAGAAATCCCTGCTTATAAAGATTAAGCAGGGATTTTTTATTGATTATAATTGTGCTAATTTTTCGTTCATTCCGGCAGCAGCTCTTTTCCCATCTCCCATAGCTAGTATGACGGTCGCTCCACCGCGAACAATGTCACCGCCGGCATATATACCGGAAATAGATGATTGCATTTGTTCGTTAACTGCGATAGTGTTTTTTCGCCCCAATTCGAGTCCTTTAATAGCATTGGGAACAATTGGATTCGGAGATACGCCAATACTTACGATGGCTAAATCGATGTTTATAGTTTCCGTTTCTCCAGGAATCGCTTCAGGACGTCGACGTCCTGAAGCATCAGGCTCGCCGAGTTTCATTTTTTGTAGTACTACTTGCTTGACATAGCCTTGCTCATCTGCTTTATATTCAATAGGGTTGTGCAAAGTCATAAATTCAATACTTTCTTCTTTCGCATGTTTTACTTCTTCAAGACGTGCCGGCATTTCTTCTTCAGAACGGCGATAGATGATTATGGCACGTGCTGCTCCCAGACGTTTAGCAGTGCGTACAGAATCCATAGCTGTATTTCCTCCACCGATAACGACTACTATTTTGCCGAAAGGTACGGGTGTGTCAGAATCTTTGTTTGAAGCATCCATTAAATTTACACGAGTAAGATATTCGTTAGAAGAAAGGACATTTATTGAGTTCTCTCCCGGAATACCCATGAAATTCGGCAATCCTGCGCCTGAAGCAACGTATATGCCCTTGAAATTATCATCTTTTAATTCTTTTATGCTGATTGTTTTTCCTATAATACAGTCCTTTACGAATTTTACACCTATTTTGACCAGATTGTCTATCTCGAAATCAACTATTTTATTTGGTAAACGGTATTCTGGAATTCCATATTTTAGTACACCACCAATTTCGTGTAATGCCTCAAAGACGGTAACTTCGTATCCGAGTTTTGCCATTTCTCCTGCAAAAGATAGTCCTGAGGGACCTGACCCGATGATGGCTATTTTTATACCATTTTTTTTGTTAATAGTGGGAATTGAAATGTTTCCACTTTCGCGCTCATAGTCTGCGGCAAAACGCTCTAAATATCCGATGGCTATAGGTTGTTTTCCTGCTTTTAAATAAGTACATTTTGCCTCGCATTGTTTTTCTTGTGGACAAACTCTTCCACATACGGCAGGAAGAGTGCTTGTTTCTTTCAATGTCTTTGCTGCTTCCAATATTTCACCACGTTCAATGTTTTTTATAAAACGCGGAATATCAATATTTACGGGGCAACCGGTAACACAATTGGGTGTTGGGCAATCAAGACAACGTTTGGCTTCTATTATTGCTTGTTCTTTAGTTAATCCCTGGTTAACTTCTTCTTTTAATACGTGAGAACGATATTCGGGGTCGAGTTCATTCATCTTTGCTCGTTCGATGCCCATTCTGTCTTTTGCCTTCATGCTTTTGCGCAGTTCAATGCGCCATGTTGCATTTCTACTATTGTCAACAATCTTTTTATTAGTACTTTTATTATTTGCTTCAGCAGCGTCAAATTCTATTATACTTTCTTGTTCTTGATTCTTGAAACCTTTCATGCGTTTAAGCATCTCATCAAAGTCAACTTGATGTCCGTCGAATTCGGGACCGTCTACGCACACGAATTTTGTTTTTCCACCTACTGTTACGCGGCAAGCACCACACATGCCTGTACCGTCAACCATAATAGTATTCAGTGATACATCTGTTGAAATATTATATTTTTTAGTTAATAAACAAACAAATTTCATCATGATAGCTGGACCAATAGCAAAGCATTTGTTCACCATCTCACGTTTAATTACTTCTTCTATACCTTGGGTAACGAGACCTTTTTTGCCATAGGAACCGTCATCAGTCATGATAATTACTTCGTCGGAGTTTTTGCGCATCTCTTTTTCCATGATGATAAGTTCTTTTGTTCTTCCAGCTAGTACGGTAATAACCTTATTGCCTGCAGTTTTTAAAGCTTGTACGATAGGTAACATCGGAGCTGCGCCAACTCCGCCACCAGCACAAACGACTGTGCCAAACTTTTCAATATGTGTGGGTTGTCCCAAAGGACCTACGATGTCTGTGATATAATTGCCCACGTTGAGTTCGCATAGTTTTGTTGATGAAACACCAATTTTTTGTACAACTAAACTTATCGTTCCATTTGTGGTATCAGCTTCTGCAATGGTAAGAGGAATACGTTCTCCTTTTTCTCCTACACGGACAATAACAAAATTTCCTGCTTTTCTGGATTTAGCAATTAGAGGTGCTTCAACGACAAGCTTGAAAACATTTTTTGAAAATTGTTCTTTCTTAACTATTTTATTCATTACCTAATTAATTTGTTTGAAATATAATCTTATAACTTTTTAATTTGACTTTTTACAAAGATACAGATAAAAAGATAATTCATATAAAAAAAAGAGTAAATGGTATTTTTATTTTCTTACTTATTGTTGCCTCTGTAACCATGTATGTAAAGGTTTGGCTTTATTTTCTGATTCAATGAAAATTTCAAAATAAAAAAGAACCGGAGATATGAGTTTCTTTAGGAAGTTCATATTTCCAGTTCTTTTTTATTTTTATTCTAATCTATAATATCAAAACCGCAGTAAGGTATCAAAACTTTAGGTATATGGATACCTTCAGGCGTTTGATTGTTTTCTAATATAGCTGCTACAATACGTGGTAGGGCTAATGCTGATCCATTCAATGTATGGCATAAATTGATTTTTTTGTCGGTACTGCTTCGGTAACGACATTTTAGGCGATTTGCTTGGTAAGTGTCAAAGTTGGATACTGAACTTACTTCTAGCCAACGTTGTTGGGCTTCCGAATAGACTTCGAAGTCAAAACAAAGTGATGAAGTGAAGCTCATATCGCCTCCACATAAGCGGAGAATATGGTAAGGAAGTTCCAGCTTTATTAATAATCTTTCTACGTGATCAAGCATCTCTTGATGAGATTGTTTTGAATGTTCCGGCTTATCTATTCGTACTAATTCTACTTTAGAGAATTCATGAAGTCTATTTAATCCTCGTACGTCTTTTCCGTATGAACCGGCTTCTCGGCGGAAGCATTCTGTGTATGCACAATTTTTAATAGGAAGTTGTTTTTCATCAATAATCACATCACGGTAAATATTGGTTACGGGAACTTCTGCTGTAGGAATTAAATATAGATCATCAACTTCACAATGATACATTTGTCCTTCTTTGTCAGGAAGTTGTCCTGTCCCGTATCCGGAAGCAGAATTGACTACTGTTGGTGGCATAATTTCAGTGTATCCTGAAGCTAAGGCTTCGTCAAGGAAAAAGTTTATTAATGCTCGTTGTAATCTTGCGCCTTTACCCTTATATATAGGGAATCCTGCACCTGAGACTTTAACACCAAGGTCGAAATCAATAATGTTATATTTCTTGGCTAATTCCCAATGAGGAAGCGCGTCTTTCGGTAAGTTTGTTCTTTTGCCTCCAGTCTTTTCTACTATATTATCTGTGGCACCAAATCCTTCTGGTACACATTCATATGGAACATTAGGAATTGTATATAATAAATCGCGCAAATCATCAGCAGCTTTTTTCATTTCGGATTCCAAATCTTTGTTTTTTTCTTTTAATTCGGTGATCCTGTCTTTTGCAGAAATAGCTTCTTCCTTTTTCCCGTTTTTAATAAGTTCGCCAATAACTTTGGAAGTAGAGTTTACTTCTGACAAATTTTTATCTAATTCAATTTGTACATTGCGTCTTTGATCATTAATATTGAGAACTTTTGCAATGGATTCTTTGGCATTTTTGAAATGTTTCTTTTCCAATCCACGGATCACAGTTTCTGTATCACTGGTAATTTGTTTGATTGTAAGCATTATATCTTTTATTAATTATTTTTTGGAATACAAATATAAATGAAAATAGAATAATATCTATGATTTTATCTAACTAAAAAAAGGAGACACAACTAATTTAGTTGCCTCTCCTTAAACAATGTCTTTATGGAATGTTATGCTTCTGCCTTTTCTTCAGCCTTTGTAGGCTCTTCAACTACAGTTGATGGAGTGATAGATACATATCTTTTGTCTTCTCTCGTTACTTTAAAACAAACAACTCCGTCAACTAAAGCGAAAAGAGTATGATCTTTGCCCATTCCAATATTTTTACCTGGATGGAATTCTGTACCTCTTTGGCGAATGATTATATTGCCCGCTTTGCAGAATTCACCACCGAATTTCTTTAGTCCTAATCTTTTGCTTGCTGATTCACGGCCGTTCTTAGAACTACCTACACCTTTTTTATGTGCCATATCTTCTTACTTTTAAATGATTAAGCTATTACTTCTTTGATTGTTAATTCTGTAAACTGTTGACGATGACCGTTAAGTTTACTATATCCTTTTCTTCTTTTTTTATGAAAAACTAGGACTTTGTCACCTTTTACTAATTTCGAAACGACCTCGCAAACTATTTTGGCATTTTCTATTGTAGGAGTTCCTACGGAAATTGTCCCTTCGTTGTCGATTAAGAGAACTTTGTTAAACTCAACTGTTGCTCCATCTTCTACATCTTGAATGTGGTGAACAAACAGCTTTCTCCCAGCTTCTGCTTTGAATTGCTGGCCATTAATTTCTACAATTGCGTACATCTTATAAATTGTATGTGTTAGCTCCATCGGGTGGTATTTAATTTCTTAAAAACGCTTGAACGAACCCGGAGTGGAATAATCAGCAGCAAAATTACTATTTCCTTTTATAATAGACAAATTAATTTCTCTTTTTTATTCAGAAACCTCAAAATAATCTTCCAGTTCTTTTTCAGCTGAATTATTTTCATTCGTAATATCACGTATTATAGAGCCCTTTTCTTGTAAGGCTATTCGTGGACAAATATCTACTGTGTGATTTAAATTGTGGCTGGAAATTATAATTGTTGCCTGGTATTTTTCATTATAGCTTTTCAATAAATGTTTGATGATAGATTGTGAGCTGGGATCAAGGAAATTGAAAGGCTCATCTAATATCAGGAATTTTGGATAGCGAATCATGGCTGAGATAATGCCGATTTTTTGTTTATTTCCAGCGGAAAAGTTACGTATGAATTTCTTTTGACCGATTACTTCACCATTCATAAATCGGTCAAAAGGAGTAAGACGTTCGTCAACTTCTTGCTTTTTTAGTCCATATATTTTGCCGATAAAATAAAAATATTCTTCTGGTGTAAGGTAGTCGATAAGAAAACCATCGTCTATAAAAGCTCCTGTGAATTTTTTCCAATCTTCACTTTTATTTACGTCTATGCCTTCAATCGATATACTGCCTGTATCAGGTTTTAGTAAATCAAGTATAAGTCGGAAAAGTGTAGTTTTTCCTGCTCCGTTGTTTCCAACAAGTCCAATCATTTCTCCATCATTAACGGAGTAATCTTCTATTTGTACAGCTGTTTTACTGCCAAACTTTTTGGTTAAGTTATTTATTGTTATCATGGTAGTGCCTTGTTATGATTTATTATATTTATACTCTACTGTCTCTGAAACCTTCCATGTTCTTATATCTGTTTTTCATCACTCGTTGATAAATATTATTTATCCATAAACGGGAAGTAAGCATAAATCCTAATCCGATAAAAAGAAGTATAATCTCACCCATTACTTCACCCATTAGGGCTATGAAGAGATTATATAGGACCATAGGAATTATGAATGCTGCAAAAGATACAATTAGTCGTCTGCTTTTGCCGCCGGATTGTCGTCCGGTTAACTTTTCGTTTAATGGTTCGGTATTGTTGTTATAGACAGCTAATTGAAAAAACAAGAAGTACATGAAGCCGACGGTGAAAAACATGATGGAAATGACACTCAGAAAAGTTATTTTCCCAGTAATTATGGCTGGCAGCATAAGAATCAATGGCAATAATTCAAAAAGACTATACATGTAATATTTAGCTTGGAGTAAACTTCTAATAGTTTCTTTGCATGACATGAGACCGTCAAGATAATTGCCCTCATATCCCATAATAGTTAGTAGTGTAGTCATTGCAAATACTATAAAGGCATAAACAATAATGAAAAGTTTCATATTACCTGATGAGTCATAGACATCGGTAAAACTAAGTGCTGCAGAAAAGATTACGACGGCTACGAGAATCATATTAAATGACGTTTTTGGACGTTTGTTTCGTAGTAACATTTTTATCTCGAGTCGCATAAATTCACCGATTTCACCATATATCTCAAAAAAGTGGAACTCGGATATGTGCTTAACTTTATTATCTTTTGTTTTACTTAATTCGGCATAGATAAGTTTGTTCATTAGTTGTCTGTTGGCTAACCAAAAGAAAGCGATAATGATGATTGTTCCGATAAAGTAGAGTAAGTTGCCTTCGATGTATCCGTTTCCTATATCAAGTAAAATATAGAATAGCAAACTTTCTTTAGGAATAAATAAGCTTGATATAACGGCACCGTAAATGACGATGGGGAGAATGATCCAGCATATATGTTCATCTATTAATGTTTTGCAAAATAAATACCAATAATTATTGATGATCATAAGTAGCCAAATGCCTAGACAATAAGTGAATACACCCCAAAATCCAAAATATTTTGTGATTGTTAAAAAGGAAAAAGGTATGAAAAGGAATAACCATATATAATTATAGCTGCTTAGCCCTGATCGAATTAATAGGAAATCAATTAATCTTTTCTTTTTGATAGGTAATAGTAAATAAGGTTTTACTTCTTGTGTTGGTGTTTGTTGGAATGCAAAGCGGAATAAAAAATCGGCGATAAGGATAAATATCAAAATACTACCATTCATAATGTAGTATGGTTCCATATTAGGAGATGTTTCTTCAAAAAGTGATGGAAATATTATTCCAAAGAAGATAAGATAGGCAGCCCAAAAAGCAGCACCGATATATACCCAAAATTTCCCAAACTTATTTTTTTCGTACATGGGATTTCTTTTGGAAGCTAGTTTCCTGTGTTTGCGTAATTCATTGAATATCATGATCCTTAATGTTTGACATTTTTATTAGCTTTGGATATTATTATTCTTTTTTTTATATTAAAACAATATCATTTGGTGTAATTGTTTTCATCAATAATTGCTTTTCTTATTCTTACAAGTTTAGTTAGTAATCCTTCTAGTAAATCAAGTTTAAGCATATTCTTTCCATCACTTTTTGCTACAGCCGGATTTTCGTGTGTTTCTAAAAATAATCCGTCAGCGCCGACGGCTATTCCAGCTTTAGCAACCGTTTCGATAAGATATGGCATCCCGCCCGTAATACCACCTGCTTGGTTGGGCTGTTGTAGAGAATGTGTAGCATCAAGTATGACCGGATAGCCTAAAGATTGCATTTCAGGTATACTACGGAAATCGATGATTAAATCCTGATAGCCAAATGTTGTTCCGCGTTCGGTCAATAAGACTTTTTTATTTCCAGCTTCAACAACTTTTTCTGCCGCATATTTCATAGCTAATGGAGAAAGGAACTGGCCCTTTTTGATATTGATGATTTTTCCTGTCTTAGCTGCGGCAACAAGTAAATCTGTTTGCCGACAAAGGAAAGCTGGTATTTGTAGGATATCTACGTATTCTGCAGCCATTGAAGCTTCATTAGCTGCATGGATATCTGTTACAACGGGAATATTAAATGTATCATGGATTTTTTTTAATATCTTCAAAGCCTTTTCGTCACCAATACCTCTGAATGAATCCATTCTTGAGCGGTTTGCTTTGCGGTAAGATCCCTTAAATGCATAAGGTATTTTTAACTTATTTGTTATTTTTACTATTCTCTCGGCGATATGCATAGCCATTTCTTCTCCTTCTATAACACAGGGACCAGCAAGAAGAAAAAAATTATTGTCAGGGTTATTTTTTAATAATTCAATCATTATATTATTATTATAAAATATTATTCAGGTATAATCATTGTGATTTTCTCGCAAAGTATGCCAATATCTATTGGAAAGTATTTTGGAAGTAGGCGACCGTCTAAATCAACTGACGCATTCTTTGCTCGAAGCACCCTTACAGCTTTAGTACGATAAACTTTTACTTGTTTATGATTAAGAATTCTGCCTTCAAGTAAAAGCCAAAGGCCCGAAATTATTTGCCAGAATTTCGGGCCGCGTATGATAGAGACATCAAGCCATCCGTTGTAAGGTACGGCATTTGGCGTTTGTCCCCATCCATAAGCATTGCCCACACATACAGTCATGAATCTTCCTCGAATATGTTCATCATTGATTTTTAAATGCATCCGATATAGTTTTCGTTCGAAGAGTAATAAAAATAATGCAGTGAAATATGCAAGATATTTCATTCCCCAGAAACGTTTGGTTTGATCTGCGATATTTACGATGCGGGCTCCTAAACCAATATTGATAGCATTGAGAAAATATCGCTTCTGATGTTTCTTGCCATCGAAAAAAGAACAATATCCAACATCTATTTTCTTTTTCCTATTATTAATAATACAATTTACAGCATCTTTGTAATCTGTGCTTATCCTCCAATATTTAGCAAAGTCATTACCTATACCATTAGGAATAATGCCGATAGCTATGCTGTTTTTGTCTTCTGCCTCGGAAAACATAATACCATTAATAGCATCGTTTAATGCACCGTCACCTCCAACAACAACAATAATTCGATACCCATTATTTGCCAGAATCTTGGCCAAACGTTCTACCGATCCAAAACCTTCAGATTGTACATAATCGTATGAAACTCCTTTGCTGTCAATATATTCCTTTATTTTTTTCCAACGTTTCTTAACCTTGGGAGTGCCAGCTTTAGGATTGTAAATCACGCCCCATTTTTTGGGATCTATGCTCATATTATAATATTCATTTTAAGATCATTACACTCTATTATTTTTTAGTTCCCTTTGACAAATACAAAGGTACTAAAATTCTTTTATTTTTTCCATGACAAAAGCGATCTTTTCTTTTGTTGGTAATTCTGCTTTTATCCAATGAATGGTAAATCCTTTTCTTTCCATTCCTCGAAACCATGTCATTTGCCGTTTGGCAAATTGATGAATGGCTATTTCCAAACTTGAAAACATCTCATCATATGTCAGTTTCCCTATAACGTAAAGTGTAAGGTATTTATATTCCAATCCGTAGTACATCAAATCTTCCGGTGTAATGTTCTGGTTTAAAAGTCCTATAACTTCATCAACCATACCTTCGCTCAGTCTTTGTTTTAATCGTTTGGTTATTTTTTCTCTTCTTAAATCTCTATCAATATCGATTCCTATAATTAGGCTGTTTAATAGCGGAAATTCTCGTTTGGAGATTGTATTGGTTGCATAATATTCTTCTATTTCGATAGCCCTTATAGCTCGTTTTATGGTATCAACATCTGTTGTATTATGCAAAGTCTTGTATTTGTTAAGTATACTCGTTAGCTCAATGAGTGTGTGCTTTTCGAGTTTTTTTCTTAATGTTGGATTTTCGGGTACCGGTATCAGTTTATATCCTTTTAAAACTGATTCCAAATATAGTCCTGTGCCTCCGCAAAGGATGGGGAGTTTGTTTTGTTGCTTGATATATGAATATGCTTTTAGAAAATCACGTTGATATTCAAATACATTATATTTATAACCAGGTTCAACGATGTCAATCAGGTGATAAGGAATTTTTTTTTTGTCTACAAGATAATCATTTAAATCTTTTCCTGTACCAAGATTCATACCGCGATATATTTGACGTGAGTCGGCACTGATAATTTCTGTATCCAGTTTGGCAGCCAAGG
>JALNVG010000010.1 GCA_023227685.1 Bacteroidaceae bacterium | reverse complement strand
GAGGGCTTTGGCCAAACTGGTAGCACCGATATAATCGGGAGTACCTGCCTCAAATTTATAGGGTAACTCATTGAACGTTGTTTCTTCAAAAGAAACATGAGAAATCATTTCACCACCACCCTGGTAAGGAGGCATACGATCAAGCCAATCTTCTTTTCCATAAAGAACACCGACACCTGTGGGCCCATAAATCTTATGACCGGAAAAGACAAAGAAATCTGCATCAAGATCTTGTACATCCACTTTAAAATGAGGAATAGACTGTGCACCATCTACCAAGAAAGGTACATCGTGGGCATGTGCCGTTGCGATCATCTCTTTGATAGGATTCACTGTTCCTAACACATTAGAAACTTGCGTAACACAGACTATTTTCGTACGGTCTGAAAAGAGCTTCTCATATTCATCAAGTAATAGTTCGCCATTGTCATTCATAGGAATCACCTTGATAGCTATACCTTTCTTTGCCGCCATCAACTGCCAAGGTACGATATTACTGTGATGCTCCATAACAGAGACAATCACTTCATCACCCGCCTTCATGAATTCATCGCTGAAACTCGAGGCAAGCAGATTAATACTTTCTGTTGTACCTCTGGTAAAAACGATTTCATCTGTACTATGAGCGTTAATGAATTTACATACTGTTGCGCGCGAATTTTCATACAACTCCGTAGCACTTTGTGAAAGGAAATGAACGCCACGATGCACATTGGCATTCACTGAATAATATTCGTTGGATATAGACTCTACCACTGCACGAGGCTTTTGAGTAGTAGCAGCATTATCAAAATAGATCAAGGGCTTACCATAAACGGTACGACTTAATATAGGAAAGTCGTTACGGATTTTTTGAATATCTATCATATCATCTCTTCTATTATTTGCAAAATGAACAATTATCACACTGACCTAAGTTGCCACGAAAACGTTTTTCCACCAACATATGAAGGCGGTCTTTCAAAGCATCCAGACGTATCGTATCTATCACGTCGTTGACAAAAGCAAACATTAATAGCAATCTGGCTTCCGTTTGAGAAATACCCCGCGAACGCATATAAAACAAAGCGTCGTCATCTAACTGACCAACTGTTGCTCCATGATAACACTTTACATCATCGGCATAAATTTCAAGTTGAGGCTGCGTATACATATGAGCATCACTCGTATTACAAAGATTACGGTTAGTCTGCTTTGAATTTGTATGTTGAGCATCGGGACGAACCAAAACCAACCCGGCAAAGGCGCCTACGGACTTATCGTCAAGTACGTACTTAAATAATTGATTACTTGTACATCGGGGCACAGCATGATCGACAAAGATATTGTTATCCACACGTTCTTCTTTATCGGCAATAGCCATCCCGTAAGCATTCAGTTCCGCACCTTCACCGGCAAAGGTGACTTGCGTCATATTTCTTGTCGATCCGTTATGCAACGTCATACCGTTAAGAAGAACATTACTGTCGGCCTCTTGCCTGAGATAAAGATTACTGATGCGTACGGAATTTACATCCGTTTCTTCCAATTCATATAAATCAAACACTGAATTCTTGCCCACAAAAACTTCTATGACCTGTGTAGCCAAGAACTTTACTTTATCCATCGTATGATCGCAAATCAGTAAACGGGCCTGCGATCCATCTTCCATAACAATCAATATCCGCCTATTCGCTATCAAATCAACATCCGAACGAAGTATATTTACCAATTGTATCGGCTTCTCAACAATGACATTCTTGGGCACATAGAATAAAACGCCATCTTCTGCAAATGTTGTATTAAAGGCTGTAACACCATCTTTTGAAGTATCAGCCAATTTACCGTAATATTTCTTCACGATATCGGCATGAGTCTTTGCCATCTCTTTCAAACTGCCGAATAAAACTCCTTCAGGCAATCCGGCTTTTGTTGGCGACTGAGTATAAAAAGCATCATTCACTACGAAATGCAAGGCCGTACTCATGTTGGGCACATCGCACTTAAAGACCTCATAGGGATTGACAGGAAATTGAAGTTGGTTCAAATTTAAACCGTAATTCGGCTCAAAGGCCTTGCTAACGTCCGTATATTTATATTTCTCCAACTTTTTAGTAGGGAAACCCAACGTCTTAAAATGTGAGAAAGCATCGGGGCGCAAAAGGTTCATCGCTTCCGCACTATGCTTACAGATCACAGCTTTCTGTTGATCGTAAAGATCAATATATTGTTGTTCTATGTTCATGACTATTCTCCTACTTCTTGCTTAATCCAGTCGTAACCTTTCTTTTCAAGTTCCAATGCTAGTTCCGGACCAGCAGTTTTTACAATCTTACCTTGATAGAGCACATGCACAATATCAGGTTTTATATAATCAAGCAAACGTTGATAATGCGTAATGACTATCAAACTTGTATCGGGTCTCTTTAACTTACTCACCCCTTTACCGACAATACGCAAAGCGTCAATATCAAGACCGGAATCCGTTTCATCGAGAATACTTAAACGAGGCTCAAGCATAGCCATCTGATAAATTTCGTTTCTCTTCTTCTCACCACCGGAAAAACCTGAATTCACCGAGCGATTAGCTAATTTACTATCAAGACCTACTTCTTCACGCTTTTCTCTCATCAGCCGAAGAAATTCACTGGCTGTTAACGCCGGTAGACCTTTATATTTACGATGTTCATTTACTGCTGCACGCATAAAATTAACCATACTGACACCCGGAATCTCTACCGGATATTGAAAACTAAGAAAAATACCTTCGTGACTGCGATCCTCAGGACTCAGGTCCAAAAGATTCTTGCCGTAGAAAGTAACACTTCCTTTGGTTACTTCGAAAGCAGGATTCCCTATGAGTACAGAAGAGAGGGTACTTTTACCGGAACCGTTCGGTCCCATAATCGCATGAGCCTCTCCTGGTTTCACTATAAGATCTATACCTTTTAATATCTCTTTGCCATTTATACTAGCGTGTAAGTCTTTTATTTCTAACATTTTCTTCTACAATTTTATGATTAACAATTATCCGATACTTCCTTCCAACGAAACAGACAGAAGCTTTTGAGCCTCAACGGCAAACTCCATAGGAAGTTTGTTCAAAACATCCTTGGCATAACCGTTAACTATAAGCCCCACCGCATCTTCAGTTTTTATCCCGCGCTGATTGCAATAAAGAATCTGCTCTTCACTGATTTTACTAGTAGTTGCCTCATGCTCTACAACCGCCGTATCGTTATGAATATCCATATATGGAAACGTGTGTGCACCGCATTTATCACCTAGCAGCAACGAATCACACTGACTATAATTTCTTGCATTCACAGCATTCTTGGACACTCGCACCAAACCGCGATAAGAATTTTCGCTCTTTCCGGCAGAAATGCCCTTACTCACAATCGTACTATGTGTATTTTTACCCAGATGAATCATCTTTGTACCAGTATCTGCCTGTTGATAATTATTAGTTAATGCTACTGAATAAAATTCGGCCGTAGAATTATCGCCGGACAAGATACATGAAGGGTATTTCCATGTAATGGCTGAACCTGTCTCTACTTGAGTCCAAGACAACTTACTGCTCTCTCCTAAGCAATGACCACGTTTCGTCACAAAATTATAAACGCCACCTTTACCTTCGGCATTACCCGGATACCAATTCTGCACGGTACTGTATTTTACCTCAGCACGATCGTGAACAATAATTTCTACAATAGCTGCATGAAGCTGATTCTCATCACGCATCGGAGCAGTACAGCCCTCTAGATAAGAGACATAAGCATCATCATCCGCAATAATAAGCGTACGTTCAAACTGTCCGGTGTTTTGAGCATTAATTCTGAAATAGGTAGACAACTCCATCGGACAACGAACTCCCTTAGGAATATAGACGAATGAACCGTCGGAAAATACAGCCGAATTAAGTGCCGCAAAAAAGTTATCACGATAACCTACTACAGAACCAAGATATTTCTTAACTAAATCGGGATGTTCGCGAACGGCTTCGCTGATTGAACAAAAGATAATTCCTTTTTCCATCAAGGATTCCTTAAAGGTCGTTTTGACTGAAACGGAATCCATTACTGCATCAACAGCTACACCACCCAACGACATTTGTTCTTCAAGAGGTATACCTAATTTATTAAATGTCTTGATTAATTCGGGATCAACCTCATCTAAACTCTTTGGCCCGTTTTTTTTCTTTAAGGGATTTGCATAATAGGAAATAGCCTGATAATCAATTTTCGGGATACGTAAATGTGCCCAAACCGGCATCTTTAAAGTAAGCCAATGCCGATAAGCCTGCAAACGGAAATCAAGCAACCAATCGGGTTCTTCCTTTTTTCTCGATATGAGACGGACAACATCCTCGCTTAAACCTCGATCTATAATATCGGAATCAACATCTGTAGTAAAACCATATTTATATTTTTCATGCGTAAACCCCTTTACGTATTGGTTATAATTTTTTTCCTGCTTCATTTTTTTATCAATTTTGTTGTTATAACTTTAGCCGCCGGGAAAAACAAACTCGAAAACGACTTCATTGGATAATATAACACTGATTCTGTCTTTTTTGTTCTAGAAATCAAATGGTTCCCGCTATCAACGAATTCTAAAATACCCACAAACAAACTAACTAATATCACATATTTTAAGGCACCTAAGGCCGAACCAAATATGCGATTTATACCATTCAAAGACATTAATTTCAACGCCTTCGTTAGTATGGTGGCAATTAATGAAAATATTAGTGGTACAATTAACCAAATCAAAAGGAATGCCAATATTTGAGCAAAAGTCATAGAACCGACTGAGGAATCTATTTTGTGTGATAGCGGAATAAATAAAGCTTTTGCAGCTAATAATCCGGCTATCAATCCAACTATTGAAGCTAACTGACAAACAAAACCTTTGCGAAATCCAATAATTGCACCGACTAAAATAATAATTAAAAAAATAGTGTCCATAATAAATAACTATTAATAAATAACGACTATAATCTATCTAAAAAAAATAGTGAAATAATAAGGATCCAAACAGATACCTTATTATTTCACTATCAATTAACCAAGCATCATGCTTTTTATACTATAACTACAATTTTTGCTTAACTTCTACTTCCTTAAATGATTCTATAATATCTCCAACTTGTATGTCATTACAATTAACAAGACTGATACCACACTCAAAATTAGTAGCGACTTCTTTTACATCGTCCTTGAATCGTTTCAAAGCACTAATTCCTCCGGTATAAATAACAATACCATTACGAATTAATCGAGCCTTATCAGAACGGAAAGCTTTTCCTTCTTTTACCATAGCACCAGCAACTATACCAACCTTAGATATGTGGAATACTTCACGTACTTCAATGGTTGCAGTAACTTCTTCTTTTACTACAGGAGCAAGCATACCTTCCATCGCTTGTTTCACTTCTTCAATGGCATCATATATAATAGAATATAAACGAACATCAACACCTTCTTGCTGGGCATATTTACGAGCAGCACTTGATGGTCTAACTTGGAAACCTATTATAATAGCCTCGGAAGCTGCGGCCAGCGTTACATCCGATTCAGAAATCTGACCAACAGCCTGATGAATAACATTCACCTGAAGCTGCGGCGTAGACAACTTAATCAATGAATCACTTAAAGCCTCAATAGAGCCATCCACATCACCTTTGACGATAATATTCAACTCCTGGAAATTACCTAAAGCAATACGTCGACCAACTTCATCCAAAGTAAGCAACTTTTGAGTTCTCAATCCTTGTTCACGTTGTAACTGTTGACGTTTATTGGCTATTTCACGAGCCTCTTGTTCAGAATCAAATACATGGAAAGTATCACCGGCCTGCGGTGCACCATCAAGTCCTAAAATCAAAACTGGTTCAGAAGGTCCTGCTTCTTTAATTCTCTGATTACGCTCGTTGAACATCGCTTTCACTCGACCGAAATTAACGCCAGCTAATAAAACATCACCTACTTTTAAGGTCCCATTAGCTATTAATATGGTAGCTATGTATCCACGACCTTTATCCAAAGTAGATTCAATAACTGAACCGGCAGCATGTCGATTAGGATTAGCTTTCAAATCAAGCATTTCTGCTTCAAGCAAGACCTTTTCGAGCAATTCTTTAACGCCGGTACCTTTCTTAGCAGATATATCCTGAGACTGGTATTTACCACCCCATTCTTCAATAAGAAAGTTCATGTTAGCTAATTCTTCTTTTATTTTATCAGGATTTGCTCCCGGCTTATCAATCTTATTAATTGCAAAGACTATAGGAACTTCAGCAGCCATGGCATGATTAATAGCTTCTTTTGTTTGGGGCATGATATCATCATCAGCCGCAATTATTATTATAGCCACATCCGTAGCTTTAGCACCGCGGGCACGCATGGCAGTAAAAGCTTCATGACCAGGAGTATCAAGGAACGTGATTCGACGCCCATCCTCTAAAGTTACATTATATGCACCTATATGCTGAGTAATACCACCAGCTTCACCAGCTATCACATTTGCCTTACGAATATAATCAAGCAAAGAAGTCTT
This sequence comes from Bacteroidaceae bacterium, assembly GCA_023227685.1. GTDB lineage: Bacteria > Bacteroidota > Bacteroidia > Bacteroidales > Bacteroidaceae > JALNVG01. The sequence continues at coordinate 23,234 of JALNVG010000010.1, read as the reverse complement.
TCCATGGTCAACATGTCCCATTACGGTAACAATCGGTGCACGGTGAACTAAATTCTTTTCTTCATCTTTCTCTTCAACAATAGCCTGAGAAACATCAGCACTTACGTATTCTGTCTTATAGCCAAACTCCTCAGCTACCAAATTGATAGCCTCAGCATCTAACCTTTGATTGATAGAAACCATAACACCGATATTCATACAAGTAGAAATAACTTTATTGACAGGAATATCCATCATGCTCGCCAATTCACTGGCTGTGACAAATTCTGTAAGCTTCAATACCTTACTTGCAACCTTCTCCTTGTTTTCCTCTTCGATCAAACGACTAGAAACCTCGTCACGCTTATCCCTTCTATATCTAGAAGTTTTAGTTTTGCTCTTTGAGGTTAGACGAGCTAAAGTCTCTTTAACTTGTTTCGCTACATCTATCTCATTAACAGGAGCTTTCAGTACCGGCTTATTAAAACGGCCCTTCTTATAATTATTATTACTACTATTATTAGTATGTACACTAGAATTATTCGGCCTTGGAACATTTCCGCTTCTGGGATAATGATCTTTCGGTTTTGCTGAAGAAATATTTGATACCTCTTTGCTTACATCAACCTTCTCCTTATTAATACGAGTACGCTTTTTCTTTCCATTAACAGCGTCAGAAGGTTTACCTGTAGCAGTAGCTTTATTATCATCATCCTTACGAATCTCTTTTATCAAAGCTTCCTTCATCAGTTTCCGCTGATCTTGACGAAGTTTATCTTTTTCAATACGTTCGTGTCGTTTTTCTTCTTTGGTTTTTTTCTTAGGACGTGTAGATTGATTTAATGCAGCTAAATCTATCTGACCAATAATATTGATTTGGGGACTCTTTGGCATACGCAAAGTAAATATCTTATCGTCCGAAGGATTTGAAGCCGATGCAGAATCGTTCTCCTTATCTCTAGAGTCACTTTCCTTTACTGTTTGATCAGAAGAAACTACAGACAATGTATCCTTCTCAGCTATGTGTTTCTGCGATTGCGACTCATCTTCACTACTATTCCTGTTTTTTTTATCTTCAATCTCGGATTTATCTTTTATTTGTTCTACCGGCGATTTAGAATCCAAAACTCGATTATCATTCTCTTGATGGGGCAGAGATAATTTTGAATTATCCTCCAATGATACCTTTTCAGATGAAATTGACTTATTTTTAACCTTCAAGGTTTTTCCATTCTCTTTTTGTTGAGCCTCATTACCTTGATCTTCGATGGTTTTTTTAACAATTTTCACCTCTTTTTCTTCGCTATATTTAACAGCAGATGGATATTTAGGATCTTTATCTTCGGATGGTTGATTTTCGTTTTGCTCTTTTTCGGCAACTGCAACTTCTTTAAAGTTTGCAGATTCCAAATTCTTCTCTACAACCTTTTCTTCAAGTTTTCTATTATCTCTTTTACCCTCAGATTTGTCCTTTTGATGTTTTTCGTCAATAATCTTCACAGGCAGCTCATTACCTTGCTGTTTAGACCTCATTTCAGCATTAGTACTATTTTCAACTACTACTTTAATTGTTTTAGGTTCTTGAGCAATAGGTTCTTGTTGTTCTATTTGAATTTTCTTTTCGTCCTTTACACTTTGAACAATAGAAATTTCCTCTTTTTCTTTATTAATATCTTTTACTGTTGCATCTTTCTTCTGGCCTGCCTTAACAATACCGCCACTCAAATTGTCCAAATCAATCTTGCCTATAGGCTTAAATTTAGGACGAACCTCATCAGGAATCTCTACCTCAACAACATCTTCGTTTTTCTGATGGGCGTTTTTTTCGTTCTGTTCATCTGAAATGGCAGAAGCTTTATTCCGGTATTTTTTCTGGCGTTGCAGGATAAGACGTTCCGACTCAACCTTAAGATCCTTGTCTTTATTGAATTCTTTTTTAAGTACCTGATATTGCTCCTCTGTAATCTTTGTATTAGGATTTTCCTCAACAGGGAAACCTTTCTTCTGCAAGAATTCAACTACAGTCGCTATCCCTACATTAAAATCTCTTGTAACTTTGTTTAATCTTATCGACATACTTCTTTTTAATAATTTAACAACGCGCAAATGCTTTTTATACCGCCTGGCGAAACTAGAAGATAAGGACATATATGTAATTATATCAGTGCGCAATCTACTGATAAAAGCAGATGCTTTTTCAGCACATTTTCTTACTACTCGTTTTCAAACTCAGCCTTCAAAACCCGTATGACATCGTCAACGGTCTCTTCCTCCAAATCAGTCTTTTCAATCAACATTTCACGAGGTGCATTCAACACGTCTTTGGCAGTTTCAATGCCAATACCCTTAATCGCATCAATAACCCAACCATCTATTTCATCTTTAAACTCGTCTAGATAAATATCTTCAGATTGGTTTTCTTCAAGTTCACGGAATACGTCAATCGTATAACCGGTCAACATACAAGCTAGTTTGATATTCAAACCACCCTTACCTATAGCTAGCGACACCTGATCCGGTTTGAGATAAACCTCTGCCTTACTTTCTTCCTCATGCAAGCGAATGGAAGATACCGTAGCCGGACTTAATGAACGCTGTATAAATAGCGAGATATTCGTTGTATAGTTAATAACATCAATATTTTCATTACGGAGTTCACGGACAATGCCATAAATACGACTGCCTTTTACTCCTACACAAGCACCTACCGGATCAACTCTCTCATCATATGATTCTACTGCTATCTTGGCACGTTCACCCGGTATACGCGCTATCTTCTTAATAGTAATCAGCCCATCATTAATTTCCGGTACTTCAATTTCAAATAATCGCTGTAAAAAAACAGGAGAAATACGAGACAAAATAATTTTAGGATTATTATTCTCGTTTTCTACTCGGTCAATCACAGCACGAACAGTTTCACCCTTACGATAGAAATCACCTGGTATCTGCTCTGTTTTTGGCAAAAGAAGTTCGTTTTGCTCATCATCAAGCAAAAGAATTTCTTTTTTCCAAATTTGATAAACTTCTGCACTGACAATCTTTCCGACTTTATCAATATATTTATTGTAAAGACTATCCTTCTCAAGTTCAAGCACTTTAGATGCCAATGTTTGACGGAGATTCAATATGGCACGCCGCCCGAATTTTGAAAAGATGACTTCGTCTGTCACTTCTTCACCCGCCTCGTAGGAAGAATCAATTTTCCTTGCTTCTGTTAGTGATATTTGCAAATTAGGATCTTCAAAATCCTCATCAGCAACAACCTTGCGATTGCGCCAGATTTCACAATCACCCTTGTCAGGATTCACAATGACATCATAATTTTCATCGGTACCAAACATTTTTGCTATGACACTCCGAAAAGATTCTTCAAGAACGCTCACAAGTGTTTTAACATCAATGTTCTTCAATTCCTTGAATTCCGCAAATGTATCTATCAAACTGACAGTCTCAACTTTCTTGGCCATAATTATTTAAAACTAATTAAGTATTTAGTATATTTTACCTGCTCATACGCAAAAATCTTATCCACTTCTACAAGTTTGGGACGTTTAGCGCCTTCAGGTTTTGTTTTTTCTTTCACTGTAATGACAAATCTTTCTTCATCTACATCTTTTAGTTCTCCAATGTATTTATTATTATCAACAGTCATCACCTCAACCGTCTGTCCAATATTATTATAATACTGCTGGAGAACTTTAAAAGGTTGACCTATACCGGCCGAACCAACTTCCAATTCATAATCTTCCTTATCGCGATCAAGATGGTCCTCAATATAACGACTCAACTCAACACAATCTTCAATCCATACACCTTCAGCGTAATCAATTTCAACCACAATTTTGTCTTCAGAGCTCACATTTACCTCTACAAGGAAGTACTCTTTCCCCTTTAACCACTCTTCTACTATTTGAGTAACAGCTTTTTTTTCTATCATGGATTAACAATTAAGAACAAAAAAAGGAGCTTCATTGCCCCTCCACCTATCATCCTTTTCGGCGCAAAGATACAAATAATCTATTCTCCTACAAAATAATATAAGAAAAAATCATCCTATATTTATTTAGAAAGCAAAAAGTATTCTTCTTTTCCTTATAAAAAGAAAGAATTCGTATCTTTAGAACCTTAAAAGACAAAGAATAATGAAAAATCATCTCAATACGAACAAACAGTTTATGGTTGGTAATGGAATATTGGCCTTTGCTGTCTTATTTATCGTGGTTATTTTTATTTATATGAGCTTTCAACTTCAACGAAAAAGAATAGGAGATCACCATTTCTTAGGCTCTTACACCATTGAATTAGTCAGTGGGTTTACAGGAGATTCTATTTCAATATTCATCAACGACAGCCTTATAAAAAACAAACAAATCATCAAAGAGCCTTATACAATTAAGATCGATCGCTTTGCCGAAGAAAGTGCACTATTTATCGTTAACCGCAAGAATAATGAAGTATACACTTTCGATCTCAGCGAAAAAGGTGGTAACTATAAGTTCGAAAAGGATTCCGATGGAATAAAGCAACTAGCGAAATAAGTTCTGAAAGAAAGAATTTTCCAAACTCCAAATTATAAGAATAATTATATATCCGTATGATATGATTTAATTTCTTCTTTTAATACAGTAGCTTTACCCTTTGATATATTATTGAGCAATTTCCAGAATTTTTCTCCATGATTCATTTCACGCGTGTGTGAAAGCTCATGCAGTAGCACATAATTAATAAGGTGAGAAGGCAAAAGTAGAAGAAAAAAAGAAAGGTTAATATGTTTTTTGACTGAACAACTTCCCCAACGGCCACGACTTGAATTAATGCTTACTTTTTGGAATGGCAACTCGTATTCCCTTGATAAGGCCAATAAGCGCGGAGGAAGTATTTTTTTGGCATTACGCCTAAGAGATTCACATATTACCTTTCTCAACCACTTTTGCAACTGTTCATCGCTAAAATCTGTATGTGGCGGACAAATAATTTGCATCGAACCCAACTTTGTTTTGGCAAAAAAAGAATCTTTCGAACCTTCTACAAGGGTAAGTTTAAAAAGTTCGGCATCAATCTTATAATCCAAATCTATAATCGGCTCAGGAAAATTCTGCCGACAAGCTATTAATTTATCACGAACATTATTTAAAGCATGTTTCAAGTCTTTCGTAACCACGCCGGGAGGGACCGAAACATAAATAGCATCACGCTTGATATGAAAAACAAACTGGCGGGCGCGGACATTAACCTGTACTTTTATTAGGCCAAGTTCTTTATCTTCTATAGTGCAATTTTGCATAGTTTATTAATCACATATCTATATTCTCCTACAAAAATAGTTTTTTTAAACATGATACATGCCATAATCGAAAAGAAAAGATATAAAAATAAAAAAGGTTACTGCATCACACGGTAACCTTTTTTATTTAGTTAGATTTAGAAATTTTTAAAAATTGAAACTTCACAGTTTCTAATTGTTTTAATTAAGCACACTAACTATATTATGTTTAAAGCAAATGAAAATATCAAATTTAAAAGAGCAACTCTATTTGAATGCCCCTGTATATAACTGACGGGCTATTCGTCAGAAAGTTACAAGAATATCTCATTTTCTTTTGTTTCTTAAAAAAATATATTAGAGAACGAAGAATATTCATAAAAAGTATCTTTATACTAAGCTTCAAAAATAATTCGATAAACCTCCATCAATCGAGTTGCAACTAAAGAATCCGGATAGCTTTCAATAATTGTACGACCTGCAACCATCGCTTCAACCACCCGTTTATCAAACGGAAGTTCCGCAACTACAGGAATAGACGACTGCAAACAATATAATTTTATCTTTTCGGACATTTCTACATTCAAGTCGTACTTATTAATAATTACATATATTGAATCTATAAAATTCCGAGCGACATTTATCACACGCTTCATATCAGATAAACCAGATAAAGACGGCTCCGTAACAATGACCGCCTTATCAGCGCCTGTAAGGGTAGATATGACTGGGCATCCTATACCTGGAGGACCATCGAGTATAATATTTGGAAATCCTTCTTCTTCAGCCAAACGATGAGCATGTTGACGGATTACACTAACAAACTTACCGGAATTTTCTTCTCCCGGAAAAAGCCGACCATATACCATCCGGCCATAGCGAAACGAACCAATATACATTCGACTCTGATCTATTGGCTTCATACATATAGCCTTTACCGGACAAATTCTAGAGCAAAGAGAACAACCTTCGCATAATACCGTATCCACTTCTATTTGGCCTTCATGTATTGAAATAGCATCAAAACGACAAAGAGATTTACATTTACCACATTGTATACATTTATCTTGATCGATCAAGGCATATTTACCTGAGATAAACTTAAATTCCTTCTCTATTTTGGGTTGAAACAAAAGATACATATTAGCAGCATCCACATCACAATCTACAGCAATGGAATGGTTGGTCAATGAAACCAGAGCCGCACTTATACTGGATTTTCCCGTTCCTCCTTTTCCACTAACAACTGCTATTTCCATTCTTGATTATCTTTTTCGATATACTTTCAAAATATTTACTCATAATCGGTTGCGAAGTAACAAGCAAATTTCCTTCCGAATACAGGTGGGCAACCTTTTTATCAAAAGGAATTTCGGCTAACAATGCAATATGCTCCTTTTCCAAATAATCATAAACATCATGATTACCCAAACCAACCCTATTTATTATAACCCCAAAAGGCTTGTGCAGATGCTTTAATGTTTCTACAGCCTGACGCAAATCACTCAAGCCAAAAGGTGTAGGTTCTGTAACTAAAACCACATAATCCGTTTTCGCAACAGTTTGAATAAATGGACATGAAACACCTGGTGGAGAATCTAAAATCAAAAAATCCGTATTCAGTGAATCGCCCTGATTAATGGCTGCCTTGATAACTGGAGTTGCAGAATGTTCACCTTCATTTATACGACCTTCAACTAGAAATGCCTTTTCCCTTTCCATCGTTGTCGAAAAAAGAGAAACAATTCCAACCTCTATTTCCGAATCCTCTATAGCACCATTATTACAAGCGACTGCGCATGCACCACACCCATGACATAGATGAGAAAGCAGATGCAATTGTGACTGATTGGGAATAATAAATATTGCATTATAATCACAATAATCTGCACATCTTCCACAATAAATACACTGCTGTAAATCAAATTTTGGACAATACTCCTTCACCGAAATCACTTTAACTTTGTGTAATTGAAAAAAATTCAACGCATTAGGCCCTTCTACATCACAATCTACCAATGATACAGAAAGGCCCATCCGCTGAAAAGTATAAAACAAGTTAGTAGCTACAAGCGTTTTACCCGTTCCACCTTTTCCACTTGCTATAGCGATCTTCATTAATGATCACAACTATTTACACCTGTTTGAAGGCGGTTGCATAACAAATCATCAACAAGTTCTTCCGGAGCCTTATTTGGTACACCGATATATAACTTTATATTCTCATCAGCAAATAAAGTTCTCGCCTTCTGACCTATACCACCGCAAATCACCTCTGTAGCCCCTTGCTCTTTTATCCATTTTGGATAAAGACCCGGCTCATGTTCCGGAGGTACAATGTTTTTCTTATCAGAGATTTTATCATCTTTAATATCTACAAAACAAAAAGACTGACAATGTCCAAAATGTGAACACAATACACCATTTTCTGTAGGAATAGCAATTTTTCTATCCATAATTTTATTTATTATTTTAATTTATACAAACTCTATTTTATTATATAAAACGAAAACCCTCTCAAATAAACGACCCGATACGACATAACGCCTTCAAATACTATAAATAGTTTCTTAGCAAAAACAAGTTATTGATTCTTGCTACCTTGCCTGCGAAATCTCTTACTACCCATTCCACAACCATTACCGCGCTCCATTCCGCAACCTAATCCATTATTATTAATAAAATTTCGACCTTTGGCTGAATTTCGAACGTTATCACCGTTTTGATTAGTGCAACCATTTCCCATACCTTTACCGGTACAACAACCTTGACCCTGAGGGCCTGTTCCTTTTCTTCTTGGCATAATTTTAACTTTAATTGTTCAATAAATCAATAATTTCTTTAACCGTCTTATCCGCCTTAACTACAATCATCTGAATTCCGGCAGAATCCATCAAGGATTTAATTTTAAATCCGAATTCTCCAGAGATAGACTTTTTAACATTACGCGAAGCCACAAACCTAACAGCAGCCGGCCCGGCTCCTTCATCAGCATCCATATTTGGGTTAGGAAGAATCTCTGTTTGTTTATTATCCGTATCATAAAAAACAAAAAAAGGACAGCGCCCAAATCTAGCATCTACCTTATCTTGTAGAGTACTTCCGGAACTTGTAATAACTACTTTCATATTTTCATCATGTATTATTTTTTATATTAAATGTTTCTATGCTTATTCCCAAATCCACAATGTTTCTCTCTTTTTTTCCCACACTGGCAAGAATCAACAAGATATCCTTCTTCAATTTCCTTAGGAGAATAACCACAAACGTCATTACTTCCGCACAAAGGACAAATACTTGAATAATCATCAATCCTATTAAACAAACATCCGCAATCCTCACAAGTGTACCAATTTGCATCATACTGTACTTTACCACCTTCAATAATAATCCGGCGGCCTTCTACAAAAGCTGTAGCTATCTTTTCGTGCGCAGATTGGCTAATACGAGTAAACGTAGGACGAGATATTTGCATAATTGCCGCAGCCATACATTGATTATAACGCTCGTAATCGCTCAGCCGTAATGCTTCATACTCTTCGCATAAGAGATAAATCGGTTCAAGTTTTTTAGGCGATATCTTACCACCGTAAGGATTAAAACCTAACACTTCTGGCATCTTAGCTATTCTTCTTGTTTTTTGGGGTCGTACCATGTTATTCTTTCTTTCTAGGGGGTAAAGATATGAACTATAGTTCATAATAACAAGAGAAATAGAAAGAATTTTAAAATACAAAATGCAAAATGGTTCTATTAGACCACTAATAAACTCTTTTGCACATATCAAAAACAGGAACCTAAATATAAGCCTCTATTTATATCAAAGAATTCTTCTTTTACAAACAGAAATACAAAAAGGAACTTGTTCTATAAAAACAGCTATAAAAGATGAAAGAAAAATAGCGAATGCCATTTTAACCAAAATCAAGAACATTTTTGGTGAAGAAGTACAGAAAGCCTATTAATAAACTCAATATTCATACTTCCGGTGAAATTAATAACAAAAAAACGTCTGCTTTTACAAGAGAACATAATCAGTTCTACAATAGCACCAAACCTTTTTCTAATCATAATCTGGCCATTTTCATATGTATTATTAATAGAAAAATAAGGTTCATAAACACCCACAGACTTATTCACTAATGACAAGGCATCATTATAATAACGCACCGCCGCAACATTAGAAGATAACATTTGCATACTTTTCAAATTAGATATCATTCCTAGAATCGTAGTGTCAACATTCTCATTTAACTCGAGGATTTCATTCATCATCTTTGGGCTAATAGTAATACATGTTAATTTAGAATCCGAATGATGAGAAGCCATAAAACGCGACACAAAATCTTGCGCCGAGACAAAGAGAAAAGAAAAAGTAACAAAATAAATAAAAAGAACATGTCTCATAATTATTTTGTGCAAACACTATCTAAATCGTTTTGGTATAAGCTGTCAGGGAAATGCTGACTTTTGGATTTCTTTATTTCCTCAGATAACATCATCAAAGCAGAAGACACTTTCTTATAGGCAACTTCCGGATCATGAAAGGTATCCTTATAATCCTTATAATTATAATCTAACTTATCATCTGCGAAATATGAACGCTCTGTAATATTTCCACACAAAACAATTAAAGCTACAGCTGCCGCTGCGCGCAAAAAAGGTTTGATGCGCACAAACATAGTCAACCGTTTGGCTTTAACTACAGGTGGTTCTATTTTGGATAATACACGAACATCAAAATCACTCCCCAACCCTACCGTTTTTTGAATCTGTTGATAAACAAATAGATCTTTATACGGCAAAAAGCGCTTAGGCATATCAGACTTTGAGAAAAAAGTCCGCAATTCAGATTCTTCCTTAAGGGAAGTTTCACATTTCCAATACCGTTCTAATAATCGGTCAATATAGTCATAATCCATATCCGTCAATCTCTAAAAACCTTTGTTTAACTTTTTGTCTTGCACGAAAAATATCTATCTTTACTTGTGCTTCTGTTATATTCATAACCAAAGCTATCTTTTTATACGATTCACCTTCTATGTCACGCAATTGCATTACCAACCGTTGCCTTTCAGGTAATTCATTTATCAGACGATGAATAAGTTTCAGCTTCTCATTATTAGCCAATTGATGATAAGGGTCACTTTCATCCATCTCACTCTCAGCCATGGATTCATCCAACGACAAATTCTGGGCATCTTTCTTCTGGCTCATATCTAAAGCTAAATTCTTAGTAACCACCAGACAAAAAGCTTCTACAGAATCATAATTGGAATAACTTTCCCGCTTCTCCCAAACCCTTACCATTGCCTCCTCAACAACATCTTCAGCCTCAGCTCTATCCATAGTAATTCGTAAAGCTAAACGAAAGAGCTTATCTTTCAATGGCAAAATATCATCTTGGAAGCTAAATTCATGCATCTCTTTAATAATGACGGATAAGAACTATAAAAGTTACAACTACTTTCTTATTTTTGTACCAAAGTTATTTTTAAAATGGAGATCAGACGCCGACGTAATAATTACCTCTCTCACTCCGGCATCTATGGCTTTAAAAGAATTTTCTAACTTAGGAATCATGCCACCCTGTATTACTCCGTCAGCTACAAATTTCTTAAATTGCTCATGAGTAAGTAGAGGAATCACACTATTTTCATTATTCTCATCCAAAAGTACACCTTTCTTTTCAAAACAATAAATGAGTATGACATCAAATAATGTCGAAAATGCTTTAGCTATCTCACCGGCTATGGTATCGGCATTCGTATTAAGCAAAGAACCTTTACCGTCATGCGTAAGCGGAGCCATCACAGGGACTACTCCTTTATTGATTAATACGGAAAGCAGAGAAACGTCCACTTTTTGAACATCGCCTACAAACCCATAATCCACATTAGCTACCGGACGTTTGACAGAAAGAATAATATTCAAGTCTGCTCCGGTCAATCCTAATGCGTTGACGCCACGAGATTGAAGTCCGGCAACAAGATTCTTATTAACCAGACCACCATAAACCATAGTAACGACTTTCAGCATCTCAAGATCCGTTATACGTCGCCCATTTACCATTTCACTTTCAATACCCAACTTGGCCGCAATTTTCGTCGCAGAACGCCCTCCACCATGTACTAATATTTTAGAACCTTCAATCGCCGAAAAATCATCTAATAATTGTTGGAGCTGATCATCATTCTCTACAATTTTCCCGCCAACTTTCAAAACAACAAGTTTCTCTTTCATCGATTATTCCAAATAAGTATATCCATAAAGTCCCGAACGATAATTAGAAAGAAATTCTTTCCCTTCATCCAATGAAATTTTGCCCTCTTTTACTGACTTAGAGACCCAAGTCTCTAACGTACGTACTAATTTCTTCGGACTATATTGTACATATTCCAACACTTCAGCTACTGTTTCACCGTCTATCACCTGATTAATATGATATCCATTTTCGTCAACAGAGATATGAACAGCATTCGTATCACCAAATAAATTATGCATATCACCCAATATTTCTTGATAAGCACCCACCAAGAAAGTTCCTATATAATAAGGTTCGTTTTTCTTTAATTTATGAAGAGGGAGAACATTCGCAACGCCCCCTGAAGAAATAAAATTAGCTATCTTCCCGTCTGAATCGCAAGTTATATCTTGCAATGTAGCCAAACGATCCGGCTTTTCATCCAACCGCTGAATAGGCATAATAGGAAAAATCTGATCGATAGCCCATGAATCAGGAAGAGACTGGAATAGTGAAAAGTTACAAAAGTATTTATCAGCAAGCAATTTTGGTAAACTTCGAAATTCATCAGGTACATGTTTCAACTCTTGAACTATTTGATTAATTTCTCTTGTAATGGACCAATAAAGCCGCTCTATCTGGGCACGTGTTTTCAAATCTACAATACCATGACTGAATAAATCGAGGGCCTCTTCTCGAATTTGTTGCGCATCATGCCACGACTCAAGAATTGTAACTTGATTTAAAGAATCCCAAATTTCATATAATTCCTTAACTAATTCATGTGCATCAGGGTCGATATTCTCATCTGCATCCCATTCAGGTAAAGAGGCTGTCTCCAATACCTGAAAAATAAGGATCGAATGATGAGCAGCTAATGAACGACCGCTCTCTGTAATAATATTCGGATGGGGAATACCATTTTTATCACTAGCATCGACCATTGTTGAAATAGAATCATTAACATATTCCTGAATAGAATAATTCACACTACTTTCACTACTCGAAGAACGAGTACCATCATAATCCACACCAAGTCCCCCACCTATATCAACAAATTCGACGGGAAAGCCCATTTGATATAATTGAACATAGAACTGAGAAGCCTCTCGCAAGGCTGTTTTGATACGACGTATCTTAGTAACCTGACTACCAATGTGGAAATGAATCAACTTCAAACAATCCTTCATTCCCTTTTCCTCAAGAAAATCAAGAGCATCAAGCAATTCACTTGAGTTTAAGCCGAATTTACTAGCATCACCCCCCGAATCTTCCCATTTGCCGCTACCCGAAGAGGCTAATTTGATACGAATACCAATATTAGGGCGCACATTAAGCTGCTTAGCTATTTTGGCTATTAAAGAAAGTTCATTCATCTTTTCAACAACCAAGAAAATACGCCGCCCCATTTTCTGAGCTAAAAGAGCAAGTTCGATATAACCTTCATCTTTATATCCATTACAGACAATTAATGAATCCGAATCCGAATTCACAGCAATAACCGCATGCAATTCGGGCTTAGAACCAGCCTCGAGACCTAAATTAAATTTCTTACCATGACTTATGATTTCTTCAACTACAGGTCTCATTTGATTTACCTTAATAGGGTAAACGATGAAATTTTCTCCCTTGTAATCATACTCTTTCGAAGCTAACTTGAAACAATTAGCGGTCTTTTCTATACGATTATCCAAGATGTCAGAAAAACGGAGTAACATTGGAGCAGCTACATCGCGCAATTGCAATTCATCTATCAACTCCTTTAAGTCAATTGAAACGCCATCCTTACGAGGAGTAACATAAACATGTCCCTTCTCATTAATTCCAAAGTAAGATGTCCCCCAGCCATTTATGTTGTAAAGCTCTTGGGAATCCTCTATACGCCATTTTCTCATTTCGTTATTATCTTTTTATAGATTTATTACCAAAGTAAATTTCGCAAAAATAATTATTAATCTACATATTTGCACACTTTTCGCAAAATATATTATCTTTTCGTATTAAAAGATTTTCCCTCCCCTCAAAGCTATGCACTATACTTGCAATAATTGGCACAATCTATTAATCGATGAATCTATCTGTCGATAGTCTTCCAGTTCATCAGCACAAAAAGTATATTTAGCTTTTTCATAAAAAGGAAGTCTATCTTTAAGCGCATCTCCGATAAAAAGCTTCAACTCCTCATCGGACTTATTTTGTAAAATAGGACGCCTGTCTTTAGCTATTCTGAGACGACTGAATAAAATATCTATATGAACATTCAAGAAAACTGTAATACCCTTAAGATTCATATAGTCCATATTGTCAAAAAAGCAAGGTGTACCACCTCCGGTAGAAATAATCACGTTTTCAAAATCAGACACTTCATGAAGTGCCTTCCTCTCCAAATCACGAAACACATCCTCTCCTCTTTCCACAAAGAGATCATGCACAGATTTATGGTAACGCGACTCAATGAACCAGTCCAAATCAATGAATTCCGCTCCTAAATTCTTTGCAAAAGCTTTACCCAGTGTCGTTTTCCCGGCGCCCATGTAGCCGGTTAGAAATATTCTAATCATATTTAACTACTATTTTCAGAACAAAGATAGAATATTGATTCTGATTTCTAAGGTGATCGTATAATAAATAAACCTAATACGAATTTATTTCTTCTAAATTCGGGAAAAAGGTATCACTTTTTCAGAACAAGTATTTTTAAGAATAAAAAATATACGTATATTTACCTCCTTATTATAAATGAAGAGATGAATAAAAAAAAATATTATGTCGTATGGGAAGGTGTAGATCCGGGAATTTACACCACATGGACAGAATGTGAACTTCAGATTAAAGGTTATAAAGGAGCTAAATTCTGTTCCTTCAACACCCACGAAGAAGCTGCACAAGCTTTCCAATCATCTCCACTAGACTATATTAATAATAAGAAAAAGGATCCGTCTAAAATCAAACCCACACCTTCTTTTTACCCTAAAGAAGTTGAAGACAACAGTTTAGCCGTTGACGCAGCATGTAGTGGCAATCCCGGAAAAATGGAATATCGTGGAATACACATAGCAAGTCGACAACAAATCTTTCATTTCGGCCCACTGCAAGGGACTAATAACATCGGTGAATTCTTAGCCATAGTTCACGGACTTGCCTTACTTAAAAAAGAGGGATTTGATATGCCTATCTACAGTGATAGTGCTATTGCCATAGGCTGGATAAAGAAAAAGAAATGTGGTACTAAACTTCCGCATACGCAAAAAAACGATAAACTCTTTAGCATGATTGAGCGGGCCGAAAATTGGCTAAAAAACAATATCTATTCCACACGAATTATAAAATGGAAAACAAAAGAATGGGGCGAAATTCCTGCAGATTTCGGAAGAAAGTAAATTATTCTATAAGGCCTGCATATCATTAAGTCTTTTATAATATCCATTCAACGCTAGCAGCTCATCATGCTTTCCTCGCTCAACTATTTGTCCTTCATGCATCACACAAATTTCATCTGCATTTTTAATCGTTGAAAGTCGGTGAGCTATAGCTATAGTTGTTCGTGTCTTCATCAATCGTTCCAAAGCTTCTTGTACCAATCGCTCGGATTCCGTATCCAAAGCCGAAGTTGCTTCATCGAGTATCAAAATAGGGGGATTCTTCAATATAGCTCGCGCAATACTGATGCGCTGACGCTGACCACCGGATAACTTTCCTCCACGATCACCGATACTCATCTGATATCCTCCAGGACTCTCCATTATGAAATCATGTGCATTGGCTATCTTTGCAGCCTCAACAACTTGCTCCATAGTGGCATTTTCCGTTCCAAAAGCAATATTATTAAAAAAAGTATCATTAAACAAGATAGCTTCTTGATTCACATTACCGATAAGCCCTCGCAAATCAGCAATACGAACATTTTTAATATCCTTTCCATCAATCAATATATGACCAGACTGTACATCGTGATATCGGGGAAGCAAATCAACAAGTGTGGATTTTCCGGATCCCGACTGGCCAACTAACGCAATGGTCTCTCCTCTAGGTACAACGATATTAATATCCTTTAAAACTTGGTGTTCACCATTATAACTAAAATAAATATCTTTAAATTCAATTTTATCTTTCAAGTCGTGAAGAGACAAAGGATTTTTCACCTCCTTAATATTGTTTTCAGCTAATAAAATTTTATCAATACGCTCCATAGAAGCTAACCCCTTCGGAATACTATAACTAGCCTTGGCTACATCTTTCAAAGGGTTGATAATACTATACAATATAGCCATGTAAAAGATAAAAGTAGACGCATCGATAGAAGAATTATCATCTAAGATCAAAGCCCCACCAAACCACAAGACAAAAACAATTAAGAGCGTGCCTAACGTCTCACTTACAGGATGTGCCGAGGCCTGACGAATATCAACTCTGTTGACCGCAGCCCGAAGTTCATTGCTACATTTTTCAAATCTTTTCGACATCGAATTCTCAGCATTAAAAGCCTTAATTACGCGTAACCCACCTAGTGATTCCTCAACTTGCGTCATCGTATCACTCCATTTACTCTGGACATCTAAAGATTTCCGCTTTAATTTTTTACCAATCCTACCCATAATCCAAACCATGCCCGGTAAAACCAAAATGGTAAATAAGGTCAGTTTCCAACTGGTTACAATTAAAGTAGCAAAATATATAATAATCAAAATCGGATTTTTCATCAACATGTCAAGAGAGCCTATAATGGAATTTTCCACTTCACTCACATCTCCACTCATACGAGTGATGATATCACCCTTGCGTTGTTCCGAGAAAAAACTTAGAGGAAGACGAACCACTTTTTTGTAAATCTTCACGCGGATATCACGAACTACTCCCGAACGCAACGGCACCATCACTGCCAAACCGCCAAAATAGCTCACCGTTTTAAGAATAGTCATAAAAGTAAGAAACAAGCCAAGAAACAACAGCGTATTCGATGGCCCATATAAATTAATCATATGGGTTATATAATAATAGAAATTATTAATTACTACTGCTTTAAGACTTCCACTTCCCCACTCCATATAATGATATACAACACCACTAGCACCTGTTTTAAACAAGATATCCAATATAGGCACCAACAAAGAAAAAGAAAAAACATTAAATAAAGCAGACAACAAATTAAGAAGCATAGCCACCCATAATCGATTTTTATACGGAGGTACAAAACGTCTCATCATTTGAAAAAATTCTCTCATGGCTTTTCTTTTATTATTTGAAAGGTCAAAGATATGGAAAAATCTGTAAACCAAAAGAAAAGTCAAGTAATTATTAACGTGAATTATCATTACTCTGATAATTCACGTAGACCTAAATTAATGGAGTACCATACCTCTTTTTATACAATTATTTATAAAAAGTACCTAAATAAAAGCAATAACATTAGTTTTTTTCGTTTCTTTGCAAAAAAAATTGAGGGTCATTGATTCTTTTAGTTAAAGGTATTGCCCTATTTTAAAAAGGAATAATGGATAAAATCACTATAGATGTATGCCCACTATGTGGTGGCAATCATTTCAAAAGTCTCATGACTTGTACTGATTTTTATGCAACTAAGGAGACATTCGAGTTGTATACATGTACAGATTGTGGTTTTACTTTCACTCAAGACGTTCCCAAAGGTTCATCCATAGATAAATATTACGAAACGCCAAGCTATATATCACATTCAGACACTCGTACCGGAGCCATAAATATCGTTTATCACTATGTCCGTTCTTTCATGCTCAAGAAAAAAGTACAGCTTGTCATAAACACATCACATCTCAAAGTCGGGCGTTTACTGGATATAGGAACAGGTACAGGATATTTTCCACACGCCATGCAGAGTTGTGGATGGAAAGTTGAAGCCATCGAGAAAAATTTAAAAGCTCAAGACTTTGCCCACGAACATTTTAATATT
Organism: Bacteroidaceae bacterium; assembly: GCA_023227685.1. Lineage (GTDB taxonomy): Bacteria > Bacteroidota > Bacteroidia > Bacteroidales > Bacteroidaceae > JALNVG01. The sequence continues at coordinate 5,819 of JALNVG010000010.1, read as the reverse complement.
CAGGTCAAGGGTGATGAGGCTTTATATAAATATAAAAAAGAAAGTTTTGATGCCATTACTTTATGGCATGTGATGGAACATTTGGAATCGATAAATGACGTTTGGGAACTCCTTTATTCATTACTTAAAAAAAATGGAGTTTTAATTATAGCAGTACCGAATCATTCTTCATACGATGCCAAAAAATTTGGCGAATATTGGGCTGCCTATGATGTTCCCCGTCATTTATGGCATTTCACTCCCGAAACAATGCAGAAAATGGCGATTAAACATCATTTTTATCTTTCAAAACAATATTCCATGCCTTTCGACGCTTTTTATATCTCCATGTTAAGCGAGAAGTACAAGGGTTGCAAATTTAATTTCTTCACCGGTGCCTACTGTGGTTTATTGGCTTGGCTTCATTCGTTGAACAATAAAGAAAAGAGTAGTTCAATAATTTACGTTTTTCGGAAAAAATATATCAATGAAGAATAATAAACATACACATTTCTTTTATGACATGCAATTCATAACATCGAGCATCAGCACCTCTCTTGTTTTATTATTGCTTGGCTTGGTTGTATTCTTTGTTCTAACGGCACAAGGGTTATCCGTCTATGTTCGTGAGAATATTAACTTCTCCGTACTAATTAGCGATGATATGAAAGAAGTCAATATTCTAGCCTTGCAAAAGAACCTTGATAAAGAACCATTTGTCAAAGAATCCAAATACATCTCTAAAGACGAAGCCCTCAAAGAGCAAACCGAGGCGATGGGAACAGATCCAAAAGATTTTTTGGGTTACAATCCTTTTACAGCATCCTTAGAAATCAAGCTCCACTCAGATTATATTAACAGTGACAGTATTGCTAAAATAAAAAGTATCATTAAAAGAAATAATAATATACAAGATATTCTTTATCAACAAGACCTGGTTGATGCCGTAAACAAAAATATACGCAATATTAGTCTGGTACTATTGGCCTTGGCAATAGCACTTACATTTATCTCTTTTGCTTTGATTAACAATACCATACGACTAACTATTTATTCCAAACGTTTTCTCATTCATACAATGAAACTTGTAGGTGCCAATTGGAATTTCATTCGCCGCCCGTTTTTAATTAAACACATTTGGATCGGAGTTATTTCTGCCATCTTTGCTAATTCCCTATTGCTATGCGGCTCCTATTGGGCCATCTGTACCGAAAACGAACTAATCAAAATTATTACACCAAACGTAATGTTGATTGTATGTTCCAGCGTATTTGTTTTTGGTATCATTATCACTTTTCTATGTGCCTATTTCTCTATCAATAAATATTTGAAAATGAAAGCAAGAACTTTGTATTATATATAAATAAAAAATAATCATAGAACACCATGACTGATAAACAAAAATTTGCTTTTGATAAAAGAAACTTCATTCTAATAGCTATAGGAATGATTTTGGTTATTCTCGGTTTTATACTGATGACCGGTCCTTCATCATCAGAAAAACTTTTTCAACCTGATATCTTTAGTGCAAGAAGGATAAAAGTAGCACCAATGGTTTGTTTGTTTGGCTATCTCATGATAATTGTTGCTATACTATGCAAACCTAAAGATAAAGATAATAAAAAATAAGAATGGAAGATTTAACGACATTACAAACTGTTATTATATCTATAGTAGAAGGATTAACTGAATTTTTGCCCGTTTCATCAACGGGGCACATGATTATTGTCCAAAATATGCTGGGCATAAAAAGTACAGAATTCGTCAGAGCTTTTACAGTAATCATACAGTTCGGAGCAATTCTTTCAGTTGTCTGTTTATATTGGAAACATTTTTTCCGCCTCAACCATACACCAATATCAGAGAACTCATCTGCCCTCAAAAAATTTCTGCACAAATATGATTTCTATTGGAAATTGCTCATCGCTTTTATTCCGGCAGGCTTCTTCGGATTCATATTCAGCAACAAAATTGATCAGCTACTTGAGAGCGTAGAAGTAGTGGCCGTAATGTTAGTATTGGGTGGTATCTTCATGCTGTTTTGCAACAAAATGTTTAAGAACGGAGATGAGAACACTAAACTAACTGATAAAAAAGCATTCTATATCGGTCTCTTTCAATGTATAGCCATGATACCGGGTGTCTCACGATCTATGGCAACTATTGTCGGAGGTATGGCGCAAAAGATGACTCGCAAAAAAGCTGCCGAGTTCTCTTTTTTTCTTGCCGTACCAACGATGTTCGCTGCTACCGGATACAAAATGTTAAAGCTTTTTCTTGACGGAGGAACTGAAGTAATCGCTAATAACATGCCCACATTAATCCTCGGAAACATTATCGCCTTTGTAGTGGCCATGCTAGCTATAAAATTTTTTATCAGCTTTGTAACCAAATACGGATTTACAGCTTTCGGATGGTACCGCATTATTGTCGGCGGACTGATATTGATAATGTTGATGACAGGACATAATCTCAACATCGCATGATGAACTTCAAAGAAGGAGAAATTCTCTATTTCAACAAACCATTACATTGGACATCTTTTGCATTGGTCAAACATGTCCGTTATCATCTGTTACGAAAACTGGGAATAAAAAAGATGAAGGTTGGACACGCCGGCACACTTGACCCTTTGGCTACAGGAGTAATGATTATTTGTACCGGAAAAGCTACAAAACGAATTGAAGAATTTCAATATCACACCAAAGAGTATATTGCAACCCTTAAGTTAGGTGAAACAACACAATCTTTCGATTTAGAACATGAAACCGATGCCTACTATCCGACAGATCATATTAATAAGGAAATGGTTGAAAAAACCCTAAAACAATTTATAGGTCAAATTCAGCAAATTCCACCAATCTACTCGGCGTGCAAAATAAATGGAGAGCGAGCCTATAATTTAGCTCGCAAAGGTGAAAATGTTGAACTAAAACCTAAGTTGCTTGTTATAGATGATATTGAACTGCTTCATTACAACATGCCCGAAATAACTATTCGTGTAGTTTGCAGCAAAGGCACTTACATTCGCGCATTAGCCAGAGATATTGGTGTAGCCCTTCAAAGTGGTGCTCATCTGACAAAATTAACACGTACGCGCGTAGGAGAAATTAAATTGGAAAATTGTCTCGACCCACTTCTCTTTAAAGACTGGCTCGACAAACAAGAAATAGATTTAGAAACAGAAAAAAAATAATATTATAGACGCATGAAACTTTCAGAATTCAAATTTACTTTACCAAAAGACAAAATAGCCCAATACCCTACAAAATATAGGGACGAGTCACGCATGTTAGTACTACATCGACGTACGGGTGAAATAGAACATAAAATGTTCAAAGACATTCTTGGCTACTTTGATGATAAAGATGTATTCATATTCAACGACACAAAAGTTTTTCCGGCACGTCTATACGGCAACAAAGAAAAAACCGGAGCAAGAATTGAAGTCTTTCTTCTCCGAGAATTAAATGAAGAACTTAGATTGTGGGATGTATTGGTTGATCCAGCCCGTAAAATACGCATCGGCAACAAACTTTACTTCGGCGAAGACAACTCAATGGTTGCCGAGGTCATTGACAATACCACTTCACGCGGACGTACCCTGAGATTTTTGTATGACGGACCTCATGATGAATTTAAAAAGATTCTTTACTCTCTGGGTGAAACTCCGTTACCCCATTCTATTATTAACCGTCCTGTAGAACCCGAAGATGCCGAACGCTTTCAATCCATCTTTGCTAAAAACGAAGGTGCCGTAACTGCGCCTACAGCAAACTTACACTTCAGTCGTGAGCTGATGAAACGAATGGAAATCAAAGGTATTGATTTTTCTTTTATCACACTTCATGCCGGATTGGGTAATTTCCGTAGTGTCGATGTAGAAGATTTGACCAAACATAAAACCGATTCAGAGCAAATGTTAATTCCAGAAGAAACTGTAAACACTGTGAATCAAGCCAAAGATCTTGGCAAAAAGGTATGTGCAGTCGGAACAACTACTATGCGCGCAATAGAAAGCTCAGTAAGTAGTGATGGCCGTTTAAAGTTTTATGACGGATGGACCAATAAATTCATCTTTCCACCTTATGACTTTTCTATCGCCAATGCCATGCTGGCCAACTTCCAAATGCCTTATTCCACTTTGTTGATGGTTATTTCCGCATTCGGAGGTTACGATTACGTAATGCATGCCTACAAAGTTGCCATAAAAGAGAATTATCGTTTCGGCACATATGGAGATGCAATGTTGATCATTGATTAGTTTCTTTCTTATAAGGATAAACTAATGGTCAAGGTATATTTCGGAATCGGTAGTAATCTGGGAAATAAACTTCTCATTCTACAATCGGCCATAAACAAAATAAAAAATCGGATAGGAGAGATATCTTCCCTATCCGATTTTTACACCTCTTCTCCTTGGGGCTTTTCTTCCACACATCAATTTCTCAACGCTGTCTTATGTATAGAAACCAAACTCTCACCGTTAGAAATTCTTCATATTACTAAAGACATAGAAAAAGAATTAGGAAGAACTGAAAAATCAATTGATGGCAAATATCAAGATCGATTAATAGACATTGATTTACTACTCTATGGCGATCTTATTTTTTCGAACCAAGAACTCATCATACCACACCCTCAAATGGTAAAAAGACGCTTTGTAATGGAACCAATGGCCGAAATTGCGCCGGGTTTATTACATCCCATCCTCAAAAAAACAATGACAGAACTATTCCAAGAAACTTTATAAGTTTCTATTCCCTAATCTCTCAGAAATCATCCTTTTATATGTTAAAGTTTTGTATTCTGAATCCCATTAAAAAATAAATCATTAATTTTGCTGCGAAATAAAAGTGGAAAGATTTGAATAGCTTGCAACCACGAAAAAAAATGCTAAAGGTAGATAAAACCACTGTCGGCATCTTTTTTGCGTCATAATCATGTATTCAGCAATCCGTTCCCCTTTTACAATTTACTTTTTATAAATTTATAATTCATTAGAGATGGGATACTTATTTACATCAGAATCGGTGTCGGAAGGACACCCCGACAAAGTTGCCGATCAAATATCAGACGCCATACTGGACAAATTACTCGCATATGATAGCAATTCGAAAGTAGCTTGTGAAACATTAGTAACCACCGGACAAGTAGTACTAGCCGGTGAAGTAGGTTCAAAAGCCTATATAGACCTTCCTCTCACAGCCCGAGAGGTTATTAAACACATTGGATATACAAAGGGTGAATATATGTTTGAAAGTGACTCCTGCGGGGTATTTTCAGCCATTCACGAACAAAGTCCCGACATCAATCGTGGTGTAGAAAGAAAGAACCCTATGGATCAGGGTGCAGGCGACCAGGGCATGATGTTTGGTTATGCCACCAATGAAACAGAAAACTATATGCCGCTTCCTCTTGACTTAGCTCACCGCATACTTATTATATTAGCAAAAATCCGTCGTGAAGGAAAACAAATGACTTATCTTCGCCCGGATGCCAAAAGTCAGGTAACAATAGAATATGACGATAACGACGTTCCTGTCGCTATTAATACAATTGTTCTTTCTACACAACACGACGACTTCATTCAGCCTGCAGATGACACTGAGGAAGCTCAGCTAAAAGCTGACGAAGAAATGATAACCATTATTCGAAAAGATGTCATTGGGATATTGATACCTCGTCTTATCGCTTCTATTCATAGTGAAAAGATCGTGAAATTATTTACCGACCACATCATTTACCATGTCAACCCAACGGGGAAATTCGTAATTGGCGGTCCGGCAGGAGATACGGGACTTACCGGACGCAAAATCATCGTAGACACATACGGTGGG